>JBLNCO010000087.1:0-3323 GCA_050260715.1 Hyphomicrobiales bacterium
CTGTTTGAGGCCGAAGCACCGGGTGATGACCGTCCTCGCGCCGCCATCGCCCGCGCCCGGGCGTTCGCCCGTGGCGAGCTGCACACCGCCGAGGAGATGCGCCGACGATTCACGGGGGGCGTGCCCGCCAGTGAGCTGAAGACGCCCGCGGCCGCGGCGGCCGCGCGAGCCGCCGGCCAGGCCGTTGCCGTCTGCCATATGGGGGCGCACGCGCTGGGAGCCGCCGCCTATGCCGTGAAGGCCGTGACCCTGGCCGCGCCTGGCCGGACGGAAGCCGCCGAGGACGAGATCCGGTGGCAACTCACCCACATGACGCCGGAGGTCCGCGCCGCCCTGGCCAGCCTGCCGCCCGTCGGGGAGAACCGGGCAGGCCCGCTCGGCCCGGGGCTGCTTGCATCAGGACAACTCGGCGCGACTATCCGCGAGCTCCAACGCGGCATTCGCGACGCACTCACCGCAAGCCGTTCGTAGCCGCAGTCTACACGTTGGCGGCGGAGAGGCGAGACGCGACCGCCTGGAGCAAACGCTCCGCCTGTTCGATGGTGCGGCGAATGATTTCCGCGGCGGGGAGCACTTCATCGACGAGGCCCGAGGATTCGCCGGCCCAGTTAATCATGGTGTCAGGCGACTTCATGAGTTCGCGCACGAAGCCGGCCCTCGGCGCCCCTGCGACCACGGTGCGCAGTTCCGAAGCGCGGCCGCGCCACTCGCTGGTGAACCTGTTCAGCAGCGCGCGGCCTTCGATGCCGTTCGGCCATTCCATGCCGTAGGCTTCGTCGAAGATTTCGTCCCAGGCGGTGTTCGAGCCATCGCTGGCGACGATCGCCTGCTTGAGCTCGGCCAGGTGGGGCGTGGTGCTGCCGAATTCGACGCTCGCCTTGAACCGCGTTCCCATCACCACCCCGGCGGCCCCCATGGCGATGGCGGCGGCGAGCCCGCGGCCATTCCCCACACCACCGGCGATGATGATGGGCGTATCGCCGGCGATATCGAGCACCTGGGCGGCAAAGTTGAGGGTGCCGCGGCCGCCGGTGTGGCCGCCCGCCTCGTTCCCCTGGACGATGAGCGCGGCGGGGCCGGCGGCGAGCGCTGCGCGCGCTCCTTCGAAGCTCTGCACCTGGCCGATGGTGAGCACGCCGGCTTCCTTCAGGCGGTGGATGGCGGGGACAGGGTCGCCGAACGAGACGACGGCTGCGGGGACGCGCTCTTCGATGGTCACGTCGACCATCTGGTTCGCGAAGGGCGCCCAGTCCCAGGTGACGATGTTCGCGGCGAAGGGACGGTCGGTCAGTTCGCGGCAGCGGCGGATGGCTTCGCGGTAGGCGTCGAGCGAGAGGCCGATGCTGCCCAGCGTACCGAGAGCGCCGGCGTTCGAGACGGCGCTGGCGAGTTCGGGGCCGCAATCGTTGCCCATGCCTGCCTGAATGATGGGGTGCTCGATGCCGAGGAGCCGGGTGAATTCGGTGGAGAGCATGGCGCGGCCTTTCGGGGGATGAACGAAGCTTAATCACGCGCGAATCGATTTGCACCCGGACGGGGCGACAGGAAGGGGTTTGTGAAGAAAGCGACGCGGGCGTAGGAGCATTCGAACGCTTGTTCTAAAGTAGAGGGTCCAATGGATGTCGCGTGCCTGTTCGTTCGGGACTTCCTGGTGGCGCTGGCGCGGCGGGACAACCCGCGCCTCGCGCGGCGGCCGGTGGTGATCGGCGGGTCGCCCGATGAGCACGCGCAGGTGGTGGCGTGTTCGCCCGAGGCGGCGGCCGCGGGCGTAACGGTGGGGACGACGCTGCGGCGGGCGCTCGCGCTCTGCCACGACGCGGTATTCCTGCCGCGCCAGGAGGGCCATGCGCGGGCGGAGGCGGCGCTCATCACGGACCTCCTCGGGCGGTACAGCCCGGTGATCGAGGCGATCGCGCCCGGGCATGTGCACTTCGAGGTGCGGGGGCTCGCGCGGATGACCGGCGTGCCAGAGGAGGCGTACCTTCGCGACCTGCACGATGCGGTGTGCGAGGCGACGCGGCTGCCGGTGGCGATGGGCGTAGCGGAGACGGTGTTCGCGGCGCACGCATCGGCGGTGTGCGCGGGAATGGCCGCGCCTTCGCTGCGAGCCGACGTGCCGCTGCCACCGGTGGCGCTGCAGAACTCGCGGTCGGCGCTGCCGAACGAGGGCTGGAGTGCGGGGCGGCGGAACGAGCCTGCGGGGAACGGCCAGCAACTCGTGCTGGTGCCGCGGGGCGCGAGCAAGGAGCACATTGCGCGGCTGCCGGTCGAGGTGCTGCCCGTTTCGCCGCTGATGCACCAGAAGCTGCGGCTCTTCGGGCTCGAACGCGCCGGGCAGGTGGCAGAGCTGGGGTTTTCGGCGGTGCAGGCGCAGTTTGGCCCGGAAGGGGCGCGCGCCTGGGAGCTCGCGAACGGCAAGGATGACTCCCGGATTGTTCCACGGCGCGAAGAGCTGCGGGTCGACGAGGAGATGGAGCTGCCGGCGCCGACGGCGCTCAGCGAGCCGCTGGTGGTGGGCACGCGGGCGTTGCTGCAGCGGGCGCTGAACCATCGCGACATCCGCGGGCAGTCGTTGCGGCGGCTCGACTGGCGGCTGGGGCTGGAAAGCGGGGAACAGGTGCAGCGGAAGTTCGTGTTCCGCGAGCCGACGCACGACCTGCGGCGCATGCTCTTCGTGGTCCGCCAGCGCATCGAGCGGCTGCAACTGGCATCGGCGGCCACATCGCTGGGGGTGACGCTTTCGGGCGTGTGCAGCGAGTACGGGCACCAGGCGAACCTCTGGCCGGTGGGCCCACGGCGCCAGAAGGAACTTATCGAGGCGGTGGAACAACTGACCGAGCGGACCGGCGAGCCGCAGGTCTTTCGCATTGTCGAGGTGCAACCATGGTCGAGAATTCCGGAGAGGCAGCTGGCGCTGGTCGCTTTCGGCCCCTGAACGCGCCAAACCCGGTAGCGGTGGAGGCGACGCTGCAGGGCGAGCCCACGGCGGTGCTCTGGCGGGGCGCCTACCGGAAAGTCGTCGCGACGCACGATACGTGGCGCATCGACGACGAGTGGTGGCGCGACGAGATCGCGCGGCGCTACTTCCTGGTGGAGTTGGAAGGCAGGCGGCGGGTGACCATCTTTCACGACCTCATCGGCGACGCCTGGTATGCGCAGCCCTACGATGCGCCGAGAGAGAACCGGCGCACTGCGTAAACGGACGCGCAAACGTCTCGCGACGGTTACTGGCTGGTTACCGGTCATCAACTGCCGGCGCTGAATCCCGGCCGATGCTTTCCGTGGGAGTGACGAGCGGTCTCCCGGGGGGACATTTTGAGGCG
>JBLNCO010000088.1:0-4132 GCA_050260715.1 Hyphomicrobiales bacterium
GGCAGCCGGTCGTGAAGAAGGTGTAGGCAGATGCGCACAACCGGCCATTACCGCGACGGCATCGAACGGTTCGTGCCTTCCCCCTCCGAGGCGCTCCTCCTTGTCACGCTCGTCTGGTTCAGCATCCGCCTCTACCCGGGCAGCGATAACACGGCGATGCTCGGGCTCTCGTCGCTGGTCATCGTCATCGCCGCCTGGGTCATCGGCGTGGTGCTCCGCGCGGCCACGAACGACATGCGCTGGTGGCTGCTGCTCGGCTTCCTCGTCGCGCTCATCATCCCCGTCCTCGGACAGAACACGTTCCAGGTCCGGCTCATGGCGCAGGTCTGCGTGTTCGCGCTCCTCATCTATGGGCTCAACGTCGTGACGGGCTACACGGGCCAGATTTCGCTCGGCCACGGCGCCCTCGTGGGCATTTCCGCCTACGCCTGCGCCATCCTCGTCACCCACTGGAGCTGGCCTGTCTTCCCCGCGATGCTGGTCGCGATCGCCATCACGACCATCTTCGGGTTCGCGCTCGGGGTCCCGGCCCTGCGCCTCGCCGGCCCGTACCTCGCCATCGCCACGCTCGCCGCGGCCATCGTCTTCCCGCTCGTCGTGAAGCTCGATACGTTCCAGGATTACACCGGCGGCGGCCAGGGCCTCCAGGCGGAGCAGATCAAACCGCCCGGCCCCATCGAGGACTTCCTTTCGAACATCGCCCCCGACGACGCCTACTCCTCGGACTCCGCGAAGGCCCGCTTCGCCCACGAGGCCTACCTCTACTACATCTCGCTCGCCGTCGCCGTAGTGGGCGTGTTTACGGTCTGGAACCTGGCGCGAAGCCGCTTCGGGCGGGCGTTCATCGCTGTCCGTGATGGCGAAGTGCCGGCGACCTCCATGGGCATCAACGTCGCGCTCTACAAGGTCACCGCGTTCGGCATCAGCGCGTTTTACGCGGGCGTCTCCGGGGCGATGTTCTTCCTTGTTGTCGCGTTCGTCGCGCCGGAATCCTTCGATCTCTTGAACCTGAGCATCTACCCGCTGGCGTACCTGGTTATAGGCGGTCTCGCGACCACCGGCGGCGCCGTGCTCGCGGCCATCGGCTACATGTGGGTGCCGCAGGTGATCCTGAAGGTCGCCACCATCAGCAGCGACTTCGACAAACTGCAGGGCGCGATGACCGGCCTCCTGCTGATTGTCGTGATGACGCGGCTTTCGCAGGGGGTATGGGGCGCGCTCGTGCAGATAAATCGCCTCTCCTGGGAAGCGCTCGTCGCGCAGCTCGACCGCTGGGCCCGGACGCGCAACCTCGCATTCTGGGTCACCGCGGTCGCCGCCATCATCGTCATTCTCGCCATCGCCGAATTCTGGGGCGGCGTCTGGGCTGTCTTCGCCGCCGGCATCGTGCTCGTCGCACCCACCGATGCCTGGCAGGCGGTGTTCGGCCCCGTCGCCAGGCCGTTCGTGTCGCTCTGGCGGCGATTCAGCGTCTCACGGCGGGATACCCCCGCCGCCGACGTTCCATCGTCACTTCAATAGCCCGCACCCCGAGCGGGCGGGGGGAGGTGTCCAGCCAACAAACGGTCCATCGCTTTTGGAACACCGAAAGCAATGCCGAACAACCAGGGAGGGAGAGTGCATATGTCTCGGCATCGAACGCCATGGTTTGTCATGGCACTCCTGGCCGTCATCGCCATCTTCAGCCTCCTCGCCGTTGCCTGCAGCGGCGACGACGATGACGACGACGATGACGGCGGAACCGGTACCACCGCCACGACCTCGAGCGGTGGCTCCACCGCTACCGCCACCACCGGCGGCGGCGACGCCCAGTCCAAGCTCGAGTCCATCAAGGGCGACGACACCGGCGTCACCGACACCGAAGTAAAGATCGGCACCTACTTCGCCAAGACCGGCCCCGCGGCCGTCTACTACCCGATCGTCGAGGCGTGGACCGCCTACTTCGATGACGTCAACAAGAACGGCGGCATCGCCGGCCGCAAGATCGTCTTCGATGTCCAGGACGACGGCTACAACCCGACGAACACCAAGAACGTCGTGAAGAAGCTCATCGAGCAGGACGGCGTGTTCATGCTCTTCAACGGCCTCGGCACGCCTCCCGGCAACGCGGTCCTCGAAGACGTGAAGTCCGCCGGAGTGCCCAGCTACTTCCTCGCCACCGGCGACGCGAAGTGGGCCGACCAGGGCGATGGCATCATCGGCCTGCAGCCGGACTACGTGACCGAGGGTACCGTCCTCGGCAAGTACGCCGCCCAGAACTTCAAGGGCAAGAAGGCCGGCATCATCTACCAGAACGATGACTTCGGCAAGGAAGGCCTCGAAGGGATCAAGGCGGGCATCGGCTCCGACATCCAGATCGTGGGCGAAGAGAGCTATGAAGCGAACGCCCCCGACTGGAATGCCCAGGCCACCAAGCTCCTGAACGACGGCGCCGAAATCATCTTCGTCTACTCGACACCGACCCAGTTCGCCGCCGCCCTCAAGGACGCGAAGGCGAAGGGCAAGCACCCCATCTGGATGAGCTCCTCCGTCGCCGCTTCCAGCTCGACTGCGAAGAACGCCGAAGGCGGCATGGACGGCGTGTACACCGCCGGCTACATCCGCGACCCCACGGACCCCGACCCCGCCATCCAGAAGTGGCACAAGTGGGCCCAGGACCATGGGCTCGACCCGGGCAACTCCTTCACGTACTACGGGATCGTGGCTGCCCAGCACCTCGAGCAGCTGCTCAAGGTCACCGGCAAGAACCTGAACCGTGAGTCCATTCGCTACGCGCTCGAAAATCTCGCCTTCACCGGCGAATTCCAGAGCGATCTGCTCCTCCGCCCCACGAAGGTCAGCGCCACTGACCACAAGCCCATCGAGTACATGTGGGTCCAGCAGTGGGACGAGGCCAACCAGAAGTTCAAGTACGACGTGGAGAAGGACCTCATCGACGTCGAGACGTCGAAGTAGCCCTTCGCCAACGGCCGGCCAACCGCGACCCCCGGCTCGTCCGGGGGTCGCGCGCGTCCGGCGTGTACCATCGGAGCGGAGGTTGCATGTCCCTTGCCCACGGCCGCGTGGTCGCGGTCATCGATGTCGGTTCCAACTCCGTCCGCCTGCTCACCGTCCGCGAGCTGACAGCCGGCGCATTCGAAGTCCTCGACGAGGAGCGGTTCGACGCCCGCCTCGGCCAGTTCACCCTCAACGGCGAGCTCACGCCCGAGGGGATGGAGCGTGGCCTGCACGCCCTCCGCGTCGTCTCCCAGGTCGCGAAGGCCCACCAGCCCTCCAGCCTCGTCGCCGCTGGCACCGAGGCGCTCCGCCGCGCGAACAACACACCCGAATTCCTCGCCCGTGTCCGCGATGAAACGGGCATCGACGTCCAGGTGCTCTCTCCCCGCGAGGAGGCGTTCGCCAGATTCGTTGGCGTCGCCAACGGCACCGGGCTGACCGATGGCCACATCGTCGATATCGGCGGCGGCTCGCTGGAGTTCATGGAGGTCCGCGGCCGCTCGCTTGCTGGAGCCACGTCCGTCCCGTTGGGCGCCATCTACGCCACCGAACGCTACTTCGCCCACGACCCCCCGGCCAGCAAGGAGGTCCGCGCCCTCCGCAAGGCCGTTCGCCAGCAACTCGACGTGCGTGCCCAATCCCCGGTGCTCTTCGGCGTCGGTGGCGCCGTCCGCAACCTCGCTCGCATCGTCCGGCTGCGCCGCCGGTATCCGTTGCGAAGGCTGCACGGGCTCGTCATCCAGCGCCGCGAGGTCCGGCGTCTCGTCCGCGAGCTGCTGAGCGTCCCGGCCGACGAGCGCCGCCGGATCCCGGGCGTCAGCCCCGCCCGCGCCGACATCCTGCCCGCGGCGGCCGTGGTCATCGAGGAAGTGCTCGACCTGACGGGCGCGAGCGAGCTCTACGTCTCCGGGCAGGGCCTGCGCGAAGGCATCGCCTGGCAGCAGCTTCGCGGCGAGGCGGTCCTCGTGCCCGATGTCCGGTCAGCTTCGGTCGCGGGCCTCGCCGCCGCGCACGGCGTCGACCCCGCCGCCGCCGGCGCGCTCGCCGCCGCCGCCGGCGCCCTCTTCGACGCGACGGCCCCGGCGCACGGACTCGGCCCGGTCGAACGCGAGCTCCTCGCAGCCGCCGCACGGCT
>JBLNCO010000089.1:0-4370 GCA_050260715.1 Hyphomicrobiales bacterium
GTCAGTACCGCGACCGATAGGCAGCGCACGCCTGCCGCCCCGGCGTACTCCCTCCCGCGTTGCCCGGGCACGCCACGCCGCGCGCGCCATCACCGCCGCCCCGGCCCGCTCCTCGTGCAGCTACTCCGGCGCTGCCTGCCGGTCCACCGCGTCCCGGTCGGCGTCGGGCAGGAGCAGCGAGTCCAGCACGATGAGCACCGCCGTGACTGCCGCCCCAATCAGCCCGAGCCGCACAATCTTGAGCACAAACCGACCGAGCCCCGTGCCCATGCCCTTCAGCGGCTTGCGGATAAACTCCGGTACGGCCATGACACTGCTCCTCGTCTGCGGGCTGGGTCGATCATACGCCCCGGGGCAACGGCCCTTCGCCGCTAGATCATCCCGCCACCATCGAGCACCAGCGTCTGCCCCGTCACAAACGACGACGCGGGCGAGGCGAAGTACACGCAGGCGCCGGCCATCTCGTCCGGGCCGCCGATGCGGCGCAGTGCGCTCCCGGTCGTCGAGTTCTTCAGGATGCCCTCGTTCTCCCAGAGCGCCCGCGAGAACTCGGTCTTGATGAGCCCCGGCGCGATGCAGTTCACGCGGATCCCGTCGGTGCCCCACTCCTTCGCGCACACCTGCGTAAGCATGATGATCGCCGCCTTCGATACCGAGTACCCGCCGAGCCCGACCGACGCGCGCAGCCCGCCCGTCGAGCTGACGTTGATGATGCTCCCGCCCTCGCCGTGCTCGAGGATGGCCTCGCGCACCATCTTGCTGAGGAAGAACGGCGACTTCACGTTCGTGTTCATGATGGTGTCCCAGGCGCGTTCGTCGATGTTCTTCACGGGCCCGAACACCGGGTTGGTCGCGGCGTTGTTCACGAGGATGTCGACGCGCCCGAACTGCGCCTTCGTTTCGTTCACCAGGTTCTGCAGCGCATCGAGGTCGCGCACGTTGGTGGGTACAGCTATCGCGGTCCCGCCGGCCGCCTTCACAGCCCCCACGCACTCTTCCAGCGACTCTGGCTTGCGCGCGGCCACCGCCACCTTCGCTCCCGCCTCTGCCAGCGCGATCGCGATCGACCGGCCGATCCCCCGGCTGCCGCCGGTCACGATCGCCACCTTCCCGGCGAGCGAAAAGTCTGCCACTGCCATCGAAATTCCCTCCGTTTCGCGCCGAAGCGCGCGAGCTGTGTGGCGATTCTAACCGTCGCTGGCTTGCGCGCCTGCGTACACTCGGACGATTCCCCTGCGGAGCCGCCCCATGCTCGCCGAGACCCTCTCCGACCTCCTGCCCTCCATCGCCGAGCGTGACGCCGCCGACCCCGATGCCTACCCCGTCGCAACCATCCGCGCGCTCGCCGAGGCGGGCGTCATTCGCGCGCCACTCCCGCCAGCGCTGGGCGGTGTGGGGGCGTCGCTCCTCGACGCGGTCCGCGCGACCGAAGCGCTCGCCGCGGCCAGTGGCTCCGCGGCGCTGATTGTCACCATGCCGCTCGGCCTCGCGGGCATCGTGGCGACCGAACCCGAGGCCGTGCCCCCGGAGCACCGCCAGCGCTGGAGCGAACAACGCGAGCGCATCGCCGCTGACTACGCCGCCGGGAAGCTCTACGCCGCCTGCAACTCGGAGAAGGGCGCCGGCGGTTCGCTCGAAGCCACGCGCACGACCGCCGTCCGTCAAGGCGACCGCTTCCTCCTGACGGGCGAGAAGATCCTCGCGTCGTCCGGGCGCTTCGCCGACTACTTCATCTCCACCGCGAAGGTAATCCCGCCCGAGGACCTCCCCGGCTGTGGTGTGGTCGAGTTCTTCTTCGTGCCGACGACCGCGCCGGGGGTCGAAATTTTGGACGACTGGGACGGCTTCGGCATGCGCTGCACCGAAAGCCAGTCGGTTCGGTACGCGTCCGCGCCCGCTACGGACTTTCTCGGCTTCCCCGACTTCATCAAGCTCGTTCAGCCGATCCAGTACTGGTACTGCCTCTTCGCGGCGATCCCGCTCGGCTGTGTGTCGTCGATGCTGTCGGCGCTCTCATCGCCCGCACCGGAGTCGCCTGCGCTGCGCCTCCGCCTCGCCGAAGCGACGATGCGCATCGAAGCCCTGCGCGCCTACCTGCACGAGACCGCCCGTGACTGGCGTCCCGCCGCCGGCCCCGAATACGCCGCGCGCGTCCTGCGCACGAAAACGTACGTCACGCAGGAGTCGACGAAGCTCGCCGCCGAACTCTTCGCCCTCGGTGGCGGACGGCACTATCGCCGGGGCGGCCAGCTCGCCCGCGCCTTCGCCGACTCGTTCGCCGGCACGGCCCTCCGCCCGCCGCTCCCCCTCGCCCTGGAGACGCTCGTGGAAAACTTCGGCGCCTGAGCCGTCAATCAGCACTCGTCAAACGACGGTCGCTCATCAGTGGCTGAGGAAGCTGCCCTCCGTCGTCGTGAGGTGGTGCGTATCGTTCAGGCATTGCAGTGCGCGAATGCCGTCGCCGGCCGCGACGATGCTGACCGATGTGTGCGCGGGCCGGAAGAACATGTCGAAGGGCGACCCGATGATGTGCCCGATGTAGGCGTTGATTACGCCGCCGTGGCACGCGACCACCACCCGCTTGCCTTCGTTCTCCGCGATGATCGCTTCGATCGCGTTCACCGTTCGCCGCCGGAACTCGGCGCTCGATTCGGAGTAGGGGTACACGTCCCAGCTCTTCTCGCGGACCATCCGTTCGCGGATGCCGAGTAACAGGCTCCGCCCCAGGAAGTCGACGGCGGACCGGTCGGCGGGAATGTCGCGGAACACCTCCACCTCGCGCAGGTCGTGCACCACGATCGGCTCCAGCCGGTGGTGGCGGGCGATCTCCTGGCCGGTGTCGAGCGCGCGCTTCAGCGGGCTCGCGTAAACGGCGTCGACCAGCTCCGCCGAGAAACGCTCGCCCACCAGCTTCGCCTGCTGCTTCCCGCGTTCGCTCAGCGGCGGGTCGACGGTATCGCCCCACGGTCCGCTGCGGGGGTCGGGGACGTGCTGTTCGCCGTGGCGCACAAACGCCACCTGCGTCACGTCCTCCGCGTCGGTCAGGAATGCGCGGTCGAAGACCATCGGCGAACGGGGCCGGCCACTGCTCATCTCGTCACCTCGAAGCTGCTCCCGGAATGGTAGCCTGACTATCCCGGACCCGGGACTACTGCACCACTGGAGGGAACCATGGCCACCGCCCCGAAGGTCTCCGTGATGATCCGCGCCTGGGACATCCGGACCGGCACCACCGGAGACATGACGCTCGCCGCAGCCCGCCGCGCGGAGGATCTCGGCCTCGACGGCGTCGTCGTCGGCGACCATGTGACCTTCTACGGCTTCGGGAACGACGGGCTCATCACGCTCACGGCCATCGCGGCAGTCACCTCCACCATCGAGCTCAAGACCAGCGTCTACCTCCTGCCGCTGCGCCACCCGGTCCCGGTTGCCCTGCAGTGCGCTCAGATCGACCAGCTGAGCATGGGCCGCCTCGTGCTCGGCGTGGGTATCGGCGGCGAAGACCCGCACGAATTCGAAAGCTGTTGTGTCGACCCGCGCACCCGCGGCGCCCGCGCGAACGAGGCACTCGAGGTCCTCCGGCGGCTCTGGACCGAAGACGGCGTGAGCTTCCGGGGCAAGCACTTCCATCTCGACCAGGTGACCGTGTACCCGAAGCCGTTGCAGCCCATCCCCATCTTCGTGGGCGGCCGCAGCGACGCCGCCCTCCGGCGGGCCGGCCGCTATGGCGATGGCTACACGGGCATCTGGCAGTCGGTCGACCGGTTCCGACAGGCGCAGGAGGTAATCGCTGCGGCTGCCGCCGCCGCCGGCCGCGACCCTGCGGCCATCGAGCCCGGCATCCAGTTCTGGACGAGCGTTGCCAGCGACAGCGGCGCCGCGCGTGCCGCCGTCGCGAAGGGCATGGAGGCGATGTACCGCCTGCCCTTCGAGCGCTTCGAGCGCTACACCCCATCGGGAACCGCCGCCGAGGTCGCGGAGTTCATCGCGCCCTATGTCGAAGCGGGCGCCCGCCACGTGAACCTCATCGCCGTTCAATCGAGCGCCGAAGAGGTGGTCGACCGCGCCGTGGAGGTGCGCGCAGCGCTCCACCGCATGTTCCCGGCACCCACCGGTTCGTAGCATCCCGGGATTGCCGGGCTGTCTGCTATCTTGAGCCCATGACCGAACGACGCCGCGTCCGCGTGGTTGACCAGGGTGCGAAGCAGCAGCCGCGCGCCGATGACGAGCCGGCTGGCGACATCGCGATCGCCGCCATCGAAACCTGCAACTGCCCCCACCTCGACCCCGAGGACTGGCACGACGTCGAAAGCGACTGGTCCGACATCGCCTTCATCAAGACGGCGACGAACGCCGTCCTCGGCGTGCCG
>JBLNCO010000090.1:0-7336 GCA_050260715.1 Hyphomicrobiales bacterium
CACCGAGTACATCCACCTCTTCGTCTGCACCGAACTTACCCGCGACGCGCTCACGGGCGATGAGGACGAAGACATCGTCATCCACCGCCGGACGCTGCCCGAGGCCCTCGCCGCCATCCAATCCGGCGAGATCGCCGACGGCAAGTCAGTCATAGGGCTCCTGCGTTATGCGCAGCGCACCCATTGATAAATGTAATCAACGTTCTATAGCTGGCATCCACAGTAGTGCGTTGATGCTATTTCTCGCGCGGGCGTAGGATTCGCTGGGATCCTTCTGCACCTCGCGCGAATCCCGGGTTTAACATACTGGTAACAGTGGAGGTGGACATGCTCACCGGGTCTGCGCGCCCTCGAAGCGGTCCAATGGAAGTCGTGCGCACAAAGCCGCGACCACACGCCTGGCTCCTCGAGTTCTATCGCTCCGCCCTCGGCAAGAAAGCCGTGATGGCCGTCACCGGCATCTTCCTGCTCGGCTTCGTGCTCGTGCACATGCTCGGGAACCTCAAGATCTACACGGGCGAAGAACACCTCAACGCCTACGGCGAATACCTGCGCGACATCGGCGAGCCCATCCTCCCACACACCGGGTTCCTCTGGATCCTGCGCACCGTGCTCATCATCGCCTTCGCCCTGCACATCCACGCGGCCGTCTCGCTCACCATGATGAACCGCCGCGCCCGCCCGGTCGGCTACAAGGGCGGGCGTAACTATGTCGCCGCCAACTACGCCGCTCGCACCATGCGCTGGAGCGGCGTCATCGTCGGCGCCTTCATCGTCTTCCACCTGATGGACCTCACCTGGGGCAACGCGAATCCCGACTTCGTTCGCGGCGAGCCCTACCACAACCTCGTGGAGAGCTTCCAGCGCACCCCGGTCGCCATCGTCTACATCATCGCGAACATCCTTCTCGGGATTCATATCTTCCACGGGGCCTGGAGCCTCTTCCAGTCGCTCGGCTGGAACAATCCGCGCTTCAACCCGTGGCGCCGCGGCTTCGCCGTCATCTTCGCCGCCGTCATCGTCATCGGGAACGTCTCGTTCCCGCTCGCGGTGATGACCGGCATCGTTGACTAAGGGGGCAGATATGCTCGACTCCAGGATCCCCGAAGGACCCATCGCCGAAAAATGGGACAACCACCGCTTCAGCATGAAGCTCGTGGCCCCGCAGAACCGCCGGAAGTTCGAGATTATCGTGGTAGGGACCGGGCTCGCCGGCGCCAGCGCCGCCGCGACCCTCGGTGAGCAGGGCTACAACGTTAAGGCGTTCTGCTTCCAGGACAGCCCCCGCCGCGCCCACAGCATCGCGGCGCAGGGCGGCATCAACGCGGCGAAGAACTACAAGAACGACGGCGACAGCGTCCACCGCCTCTTCTACGACACCATCAAAGGCGGCGACTACCGCTCCCGCGAAGCCAACACCTACCGCCTCGCCCAGGTGAGCGTGCAGATCATCGACCAGTGTGCCGCCCAGGGCGTGCCCTTCGCCCGCGAATACGGCGGCCTGCTCGACAACCGCTCGTTCGGCGGCGCCCAGGTCTCCCGCACGTTTTACGCTCGCGGCCAGACCGGCCAGCAGCTCGAACTCGGCGCCTACCAGGCGCTTTCCCGCCAGATCGAGCTGGGCACCGTCAAGATGTACCCCCGCCACGAGATGCTCGAGCTCGTCGTGAAGGATGGCCGCGCGGCCGGCATCGTCGTCCGCAACCTGGTCACCGGCGAAATCACGTCGCACTCCGCCCATGCGGTGGTCCTCGCGACCGGCGGCTATAGCAACGTCTTCTACCTTTCGACGGGCGCGAAGGGCTGCAACGTCACCGCCGCCTGGCGTGCGCATCGCAAGGGCGCCTACTTCGCCAACCCCTGCTACACGCAGATCCACCCGACCTGCATCCCGGTCAGCGGCGAGTACCAGTCGAAGCTGACCCTCATGTCCGAATCGCTCCGCAACGACGGCCGCGTCTGGTGCGCGACCCGCAAGGGCGAGAACCGCCCGCCCAACGAGATCCCCGAAAACGAGCGCGACTACTACCTCGAACGGCGCTATCCCGCCTTCGCGAACCTCGTCCCGCGCGACGTCGCCTCCCGCGCCGCCAAGCTCCAGGTCGACCAGGGCTTCGGTGTCGGCGAACTGCACAACGGCGTCTACCTCGACTTCAAGGACGCCATCCACCGTCTCGGGCGCGCCACCATCGAGCAGCGCTACGGCAACCTCTTCGACATGTACCGGAACATCACCGGCGACGACCCGTACGAAGTGCCGATGCGCATCTACCCCGCGCCGCACTACACCATGGGCGGGCTCTGGGTCGACTACAACCTCATGAGCAACCTGCCCGGCCTGTTCGTCATCGGCGAAGCGAACTTCTCGGACCATGGGGCGAACCGCCTCGGCGCCAGCGCCCTCATGCAGGGCCTCGCCGACGGCTACTTCATCCTCCCGGCCACGATTTCCGGCGAGCTTGCGAACCAGCTCGGCAACCCCGCCGCCGACCCGGCGGCCCCCGAGTTCAAGGAAGCCGAGGACGCGGTCCGCGAGCGCATCAGCCGCCTCCTCAGCATTCGCGGCAAGCACAGCGTGGACTGGTACCACCGCCGCCTCGGCCGCATCCTCTGGGACTACTGCGGCATGGCCCGCAACGCCGACGGCCTGAAGCACGCCACCTCCGAGATCTACGGCCTCCGCCAGGAGTTCTGGGCCGATGTCAACGTCCTCGGTGATGGCGAATCGCTGAACCAGTCGCTCGAAAAGGCGGGCCGCGTGGCCGACTTCTTCGAGCTCGGGCTGCTCATGTGCCAGGACGCCCTCCACCGCGAGGAGTCCTGCGGCGCCCACTTCCGCGAGGAGTACCAGACTCCCGACGGCGAAGCCCTCCGCGACGACGACAACTTCGCCTACGTGGCGGCGTGGGAATACGAGGGCGAAGAACAGCCGGCCACGCTCCACAAGGAACCGCTCGTGTTCGACTACGCCCATCCGACTCAGAGGAGCTACAAGTGACCCTGAACCTCACGCTCAAGGTCTGGAGGCAGAAGGGCCCCGCGACCGAAGGCGGTTTCGAAACCTACGACGTTCCCGGCGTCAGCGAGGACATGTCGTTCCTCGAAATGCTGGATGTCGTGAACGAGGAGCTCATCAGCCAGGGCAAGGAGCCGATCGCCTTCGACCACGACTGCCGCGAGGGCATCTGCGGCTCCTGCGGCGTCGTCATCGACGGCATCCCCCACGGCCCCGTCCGCGGCGTGACGACCTGCCAGCTCCACATGCGCAACTTCAAGGACGGCGACACCATCGTCGTCGAGCCCTGGCGCGCGGCCGCCTTCCCCATCATCAAGGACCTCGTGGTCGACCGGAGCGCGCTGGACCGCATCATCCAGGCCGGCGGCTACATCACCGCCCCGACGGGCAGCGCCCGCGATGCGAACCTGACGCTCGTGCCCAAGAGTGCCGCCGATACGGCGATGGACGCCGCCGCCTGCATTGGCTGTGGCGCCTGCGTCGCTGCCTGTCCGAATGGCGCCGCGCAGCTCTTCACGTCTGCGAAGGTCTCGCACCTCGGCCTGCTCCCGCAGGGCCAGCCCGAACGCTGGGCTCGCGTCACGGCCATGGTCGACCGCATGGAGGACTACTTCGGCAGCTGCACCAACTACACCGAGTGCGAAGCCGTGTGCCCGGCTGGCATCAGCATCGACTTCATCGCCCGCATGAACCGCGACTACCTGAAGGCGAAGTTCAAGGATCGCCGCGCACTCGTGCGCCAGGCCGATGTGATGGAGGAAGCCTGAGGGGACCCGTCTCCCGCCGCCCATCGTTGCCGCGTCGCCGAATGGCGGCCCGTCTTCATGTCCGGCACGGCCGCCCGCCTGCCGGTAAACTGGCGGCCAGATGATCCATTTGCGCGTGATCGTGCCCCCGGCTCACGCCACCGAGGCGCTCGTACTCCTCACCAGTTCCCCCGGCGTTATCAACGTCGTCCACTTTCCCGGCGCGGCTCGCAAGCCCCAAGGCGACCTCATCCTCTGCGATGTGGCCCGGGAAGCCGCCAGCTACGTCATCGACGACCTCCGCACGTCCGTCCTCCCGGACGAAGGGACGATCGCCGTCGAACAGGTCGACCTCGCGCTCTCCGAGGCGGCCGAGGAGGCGAAGCGGCAGTCGGAGGGCGCGCCCGGCGACGCCGTCGTCTGGGAGGAGGTCGAAGCGAAAACGCTCGATAGCGCCGAGCTCTCGTACACCTTCCTCGCGTTCATGGTGGCGTCGACGCTCATCGCTGCCTTCGCCATCCTGACGGACTCGCTCGTGCTCCTGATCGGCGCCATGATCCTCGGCCCCGACTTCGGACCGCTCGCCGGGGTTTCCGTCGCGGTCGTGCAGCGCCGCTTCGAGCTGGCGCGGCGGTCGCTGGTTGCGCTGATCGTGGGGTTCCCGGTCGGCATCACCGCCGCCTGGATCGCGACCGTCATCCTGCGCGCGTTCGACCGTGGGCCGATCGCCCTCTCGGCCGAAGCCCACGATGCGACGCTCTTCATCTCGCACCCGAACATCTACTCGTTCCTCGTGGCGCTCGTCTCGGGCATCGCGGGCGTGCTGTCGCTCAGCACCTCGAAGGCATCGGCGCTCATCGGCGTCCTCGTTTCGGTCACGACCATCCCCGCCGCCGCCAACATCGGCGTGGCCACCGCCTACCAGGACTGGCCCGAGTGGCGCGGCTCGATGCAGCAGCTCTCCATCAACGTCGCGGCACTGGTGGCCGCGGGGACGGCCACGCTCTGGCTCCAGCGGCAGGCGTACCTTCGCAACCGCCTGCCGCCCCTCCCTCCGTTCCTCGCGCGAGGCGCCGCGCACCACCACTCCAGTGCCCGGCGCGAACGCGAAAGCCGCTAGCGAGGCGCCAGCCGCACCGCGCCATCGAGCCGGATCGTCTCGCCGTTGAGCATCGCGTTCTCGACGATGTGGAGCGCCAGCGCCGCGTACTCCTCCGGCTTCCCCAGCCGCTGCGGGAACGGCACGCTCGCCCCGAGCGACTTCTGTGCCTCTTCCGGTAGCCCCCGCAGCATCGGCGTCAGGAAGAGCCCGGGCGCGATCGTGCACACCCGGATCCCCGCCACGCTCAGGTCCCGCGCGATCGGCAGCGTCAGTCCCACGACGCCGCCCTTCGAGGCCGAATACGCCGCCTGCCCGATCTGTCCTTCGTACGCCGCCACCGACGCCGTGTTGATGATGACGCCCCGCTCGCCGTCCGCGTTCGGCGTGTTCTTCGACATCCGCGAAGCCGCCAGCCGGATGACGTTGAACGTCCCGATCAGGTTCACCTCGATGACCTTCTTGAACCGCTCCAGGTTAGCCGGCGTACCCTCGCGGTCGATGGTTCGCTCGGCGCTGGCGATGCCGGCGCAGTTCACCGCCACGTGGATCCCGCCGAACCGCGCGACGGCCGCATCGAGCGCAGCCGTCACCTGCTCCTCGTTCGCCACGTCGGCCTGTGCGAAGAATCCGCCGCCGCCGATCGACGCTGCCACGTCCTCGCCCTTGAGGTCGAGGATGGCGACCTTCGCGCCCTTCGCAGCCAGCGCCCGCGCCGTCGCTTCGCCGAGCCCCGAGCCGCCACCCGTCACCACCGCCCCGATGCCATTGATCTCCATGGGTCCCCTCGTTGTTGTCGTGTTCGCGTTCTACCATGCGCGGCAGCAGGAGGCGACATGGAGTACCTGTTCGACGGCCCACCGGTAGCTCCGTTCGCCGTCGTTCTTGCCCATGGCGCCGGCGCTCCAATGGATAGCCCGTTCATGGAGGCATTCGCGCGTGGCCTCGGCCAGCGCGGATTTCGCGTCGCCCGCTTCGAATTCCCCTACATGGCCGCCCGCCGCACCGCTGGCACCCGCAAGCCGCCCGACCGCGAAGCCGTCCTGCTCGAAACCTGGCGTGCGGTCGCCGAGGAGTTCGGAGGCGGCGACAGGCTGGTGGTCGGCGGCAAGTCCATGGGTGGCCGTATGGCGAGCATGGTCGCGGACGAAGTTGGCGCGCGCGGGCTGCTCTGCCTCGGCTACCCGTTCCACGCGCCTGGCCGCCCCGAGAAGGCGCGCACGGCCCACCTCGCACAGCTGCGCACCCCGGCGCTCATCGTCCAGGGTACCCGCGACCCCTTTGGCGGTGTCGATGAGGTGGCCGGCTACGATCTCTCCCCCGCCATCACGGTCCACTGGCTCGAAGACGGCGACCACGACTTCAAGCCGCGGAAGACCTCGGGCCGCAGCCAGGTGCAGAACTGGGACGAAGGCATCGCCGCTGCCGCAGGCTTTCTCGAACGCCTCTAGCTGAGCCGGCCGCCCTCGCCCGGTTTCGGCCGCCCGGCCGCCTCCCAGCCGATGAGGTCGATCTCCCCCGCGTTCACGCCCGCCCGTGCGAGCTCCCACGCGAGCTCCGCCCGGTGTTGCCCCGAATGCGCCAGCACCTGCGCGATGAGCACGTGCGTCGGGAACTCCCGCTGAAACCAAGGGACGAACGCCGGGCGTGCGATCGCCGCGTCGTCCAGTTTCGAAAGCGCCGCCGCGAAGCCCTCGCCCGTCTCGTTCGAGTAGGCGATCAGCTCCTCGAGCTCACGCGGCGCCTCCGGTTGGGTCATGTTCCCTTCGAGCAGGTGCAGGAACCCGCGCTCCACGACCGCCAGGTGCATCGCCCGCTCGAGCAATGGGTCGCCGTCGTACATCGTCGCGTCCAGCAGCTGAGGGCGCTCCCGGAACGCCGAGAGCACCTGGTAGTTCGCCCAGGTGTTGTGGATGTGTTGTTGCAACAGAACGTTCAATCGGCCTCCTTGCCGAAGGGTGACCCTACCACCTTCGCCGCTGTTCTCCTCGCGCGCCATGGCACTCCGCCCCTCGCGCAGCGGTCTACACTGGACCCATGCGCATCCTCGCCATCGACATGGGCACCGGGACGCAGGACATCCTGCTCTTCGATTCCGAGAAGCCCATCGAGAACAGCATCAAGATGGTCCTCCCGTCGGCCACGGAGATTGCCGCGCGCCGCATTCGCCGCGCGACCGCGAATGGCCGTGCCGTGGCGCTGACCGGTGTGGTCGCTGGCGGTGGGCCCTGCGCCTGGGCGCTCGAAGACCACCTCCGCGCCGGCCTCCCCGCCTACGCCTCGCCCGACGCCGCCCAGACCTTCGACGACGACCTCGAGCGCGTGAAGGAGCAGGGCATCACGCTCGTCTCCGACGACGAAGCCGCTCGTCTCGACGCCGACCACATCGTCCTCCGCGACCTCGACCTCGATGCCATCCGCACGGCGCTCTCCGCGTTCGAAGAGCCCGCCGGCTTCGATGGGCTCGCCCTGGGC
>JBLNCO010000091.1:0-4698 GCA_050260715.1 Hyphomicrobiales bacterium
CACGGATCACGCTTTACGTCGTTCCGGTGTTCGAAGGGCGGCTCGTGGCCTTCGACGTGAGCGCCCGCGAGGCGCGCGGGCGCTGGCTGCCGTTCACGGTACTCGACTTCGCCCAGAACCCCTACGAGGCCGCCTCGATGATCTGCGACGCGTGGTGCCAGGGGCAGGTCTCCGACCTTTCGCTGGCCGACGTGATGTCGTTCGTGGTCGAACGTGGCGCGTGGGAGCTGGCGATCGTCTTCCGCGCCGAGCTCATGGCCGCACCGAAAGCCCAGCCCAACCGAGAGCCGTTCATCTTCGCGCCCGGCCAGTTCGACGCCATCGGCGCCTTCGATCCCGTCGACCTCGAACGGTGGGTCACAGGCTCGGTCCAGCGCCCCGGCCTCGCCCCCGAACGCCCGGCAGCGGACAGCGAACCCGGGATGATCTTCTAGCCGGCGGCCCGTCGGCTGCTCCAGTCCCGGTGTGCGGCCGGCCTCTCGCCTTTCGCCGTTAACCCCGGACCGCGCATGCCCACTGCCAGATGAGTTACTACAATGGCTGAGTGGATGGCTTTACGGTTACCCCAGTCGAGGGCCTCCGTACGCCCGTCGTGATCATGGCGTTCACTGGCTGGAGCGATACGGGCACCGTTACAGTCGACGCCGCCAGGCGGCTCGTCGACGCCTACTCCGGCGAGCGATTCGTCTCCGTCGACCCCGAGGAGTACTACGTCTTTACCGACGAGCGCCCGCACGTGCGGCTCGACGTCAACGGCATTCGCGAACTGCAGTGGCCGAAGAACGAGGCGTACTACGCCCGCCTTCCCGATGCCGCGCACGACGTCATCGTCGTTATCGGCGTGGAGCCGAACCTGCGCTGGCGCACCTTCGCGGAGCGCTTCGCCGAGACTATCGCCGCACACAACCCGTCGCTCGTGTGCACGCTCATCGCCCGGCCGGCCGCCACGCCGCACACGCGCCCGATCCCGGTCACCGGCTCCTCGGCCGACCCGGCGCTGGCCGCACGCTACGGCCTCGGGCGCTCGTTGTACCAGGGGCCCACGGGCATCCTCGGCGTGCTCCACGATGTGCTGCGCCGCCAGTACAACGCGCCGCTCATCAGCCTCGCCGCGAGCGTGCCCCACTACCTGAACGTCGAGGAAAATCCGCCCGCCACAGCCGCCCTGTTGCGCGCGCTCGAGCCGGTCATCGGCCTCCCGCCACCGCTCGGCGACCTCGACGAGCTCGGCCAGCGCTTCGTCGAACGGGTCGAAGAGGCATCGCGCGGCGACGACCAGATTGGCGCCTACGTGCGCACGCTCGAGGAACACTACGGCGAAGCGGAACCCGCGACCGAGGACGAGACCACCGATCTCCCCTCCGCGGATGATATCCTGCGCGACGTCGAAGATTTCCTGCGCGGAGGCGGCGACGCCTGAACCCGCGCCGGGGTAGGCCATGGCCATTTCGCAGGTTCTCTGGAAGCTCGTGTCGCCCTACGACGCGTACGTCTCGCACGTGGTGCGGCTGAACCACGCCATCGAACGCATCGGCTACTTCGCCGAGTTGGCCCAGCGCCAGGAGGCGAGCCTGCAGGGCTCGGTCCAGGTCGGGGGCGGCTCGCCCGACGCCGAAGTGCGAGCCAACCGCTTCCGCGAGCAGCTCGCCACCAACGCCGCCAGCATGACTGACGAGGAGTTCGAGTCGTTCATCGCGCTGCTTGGCGGCGGCGAAGCGGCCGAGGTCGAACCCGTCCGCGAACGCGCGCGCGACCGCATGATCGCGACCGCCCGGGGCATGGAAGAGTACTTCGCGATGGCCGGCCAGGAGCTGGCGCTGCTCGAACGGCGGGGCTACAACCCGCACCGCCCGGACATCGCCCGCCAGCTGCGAGAGAACCACCTGCCCGAGCTCACCGTTGACGACTACCGTCACCGCCTGCGCGAGCTCGGCGGCCAGGCCGGGCGCTCGGCCGCCTAGCGAACCTGCGCCGCGATGCGCGCGTGCGCCCAGTGCGTGATGGCGATCGCCAGCGCGTCGGCGGCGTCCGCAGGCGAAGGCACCGACGAGAGCCCGAGCTGCATCCGCACCATCTGCGCGATCTGCGCCTTCTCGCCGCGTCCATAGCCGGCGACGGTCTGCTTCACGAGCGCCGGGGCGTATTCGTGCACGGGCACCAGGGCATCGGCCATGCCGAGGATCGCGGCCGCCCGCGCCTGCCCGAGCGCCAGCGCGCTGCGGGCGTTGTTCCCCACGAACGAGGCCTCGATCGCCCCGGAGTCCGGCGCCCACTGCCGGGCCAGGTCGCGAACGGCATCGCGGATGGTCACCAGCCGCGCCGCGAGGGTATCGGTGGTGCGCGTGCGGATGGCGCCGTGGTGGAGATGCGTGCAGCGGTCGCCGTCCACTTCCAGGATGCCGTAGCCGGTGACGTTGAGGCCGGGGTCGATGCCGAGGATTCGCATGGCGGCACTGTAGGCCCGCAGCGCCCCGAACACCAACGCCGCGGTGGCCGGCCCGGGCGCGCCGCCTCTTGGCGGCGCTCGCCCGTCTCCCGGGCGACCCGATTGGCCGTTTCGCGGCGCTCAACATTCGTTGGTTCGGCACCGGCCCTGCCTGAACGTGAGGTTGTGAGCCTGCCACAAACTGTCCACATCAGATCCATCTCCTACGGCTAGACTCTCGTCGGAGTCGGAGGTATGCCGTGTCCCATCCCTCGCCGCACGATGCTGAGTCGCAATTGCCGTTGTTGCCCCTCCTTGTGTGCGTGTGTTCCGTGCTCGTCGCCGTCGGGTCGCTGAACCCCTGGGCGCGGGTGCTGTTCATCTCGGTCAAGGGCACCGAAGGCGACGGGATGCTGACGCTCATCCTCGCGCTGGCGGCCGGCGCGATCGCGGTCATCCGGCTCGCCCGCCCGAACTCCCGGTGGCCGATGTTCCTCGTCGCTGCACTCTTCGGCGTCTGCGCCATCATCGGCATCAAGGACTGGGTGAACGTCGCCGATGTCGCTGCCGACGCCGACGCCGCGCTGTTCGACGCCGGCGTCGAGGTCGGCTGGGGCCTCATCCTGGTCGCGCTCGCGTCGGTTGCGGGCACGCTGCTCTCGCTCTCGGCCGCGTTCGTTCCCGACGTCCTCATCGACAATCCTGCCTGACCACAGCCGACGGCCCGGTCTCGGGCGCCGGCGCGGTTGCCCGGAGGATCGCGGCGCGCCACGCTTCCCGCATGTCCAATCAAATCGCGGCGGTCATCTTCGATTTCGGCGGCGTCATCATCCCCGGCGCTGGCGACGCAAACGCCCTTGCCGACCAGGCGACGCCCTTTGGACGGATAGAAGCCCGCTACGGCCTCGAACCCGGCACCCTCTGGGCGGCCCACTACGAGACCGAGACGTGGCGGCGGCTGCGCGTCGGCGAAGGCACCGCCGAGCTCTGGCACGCGAGCGTCCACGAGGCCCTCCTCGGCCAGGTCGACGCCGAGACCGCTCGCGCGATCCTCGCGGAGCTCGGCGAACCGCGGCCGGTCGAGTTCAACGAAGGCATGATCGAGCTCATCCAGCGGCTCCGCGGCCGCGTGAAGGTCGGGCTGCTTTCGAACGCCGCGCCGGGGCTCGAAGAGGAGCTCGCCGGCCACTACAGGATCGACCACCTCTTCGACGACATCATCAACTCGGCAACCGTACGGCTCGCCAAGCCCGACCCGCGCATCTACGCGCTCGCGGCCGAGCGGCTGGGCGTCGACCTCCGGCGCTGCTTCTTCACCGACGACCTGCCGCACAACATCGAAGCCGCCCGCGAGGCGGGGATGACCGCGCACCAGTTCGACGGGTACGAAGGGCTCGTACGCGCACTCCAGGCCGCCGGCGTCGACTGCGGATAGCTACGGGCTGTCGATGCTCGGCCCGGGCGTCGATGGCACCGCTTCGAACTTGAACACGGCCATCAGCCCGTTGTGGTCGCTCAGGTAGATGGGCGACCCGTCGGCGCGCTGGAGGGGCTTGTCGCCGAACACTTCGAACTCGCTCGCCTTCCAGCCGTCGGTCATCAGGTAGTCGTTACGCGTGGTAGCGGCCGGCTGGTCGCCGAGCACGCCGAGCCGGCAGCAGGTCGGCGCCGTGAGGTCTCCCACGTCCTGGAACCCGGCGGCCTGCAGCTCCTGCACTGCGGGCGAATCGGGCGGTTCGCTGAGGTCGCCCATGAGCACCACCGGGCCGGTGCCGCGGGTCGACTTGACCCACTCGAGCAGGTTCGCCGTCTGGGACTGGCGCAGCCGTTCGCCGCCGCCCGTGAGGTGCGTGATGTACACGTCGATTGTCCCCGCCGGCTCGGGGCCGCGCAGCGCAACGTGCAGCGCCGTCCGCCGCTCGCCCGATTCCGATGTCCGGGGGTTCAGGCCCTGCGTCAGCGGTTCCACCTTCACGATGGGAAAGCGGTCGCTGCGCACGAGGATGAGCTCGCCCTCTTCGAACCCGAGCTGCTTGGCGAGCTGTTCGCTCTGCTCCGGCGATTGCCCCGGGAACCAGGGGTTGGCCCGCGCGTAGAACGGCTCCATCTTGAGCTCCTTCGCGAGGATCGCCGAAGCGCTGCCAAGCTCGGCCGTAACCGAAGCTTCGAAGAACCCCACGAGCACGGGGTCGAACGCCTGCAGCTCGCGAATCAGGAGTGCCAGGCGCTCATCGAAGGTGTCGCTCAAGCCGGGGTCGTTCGCGTCGAGGGCC
>JBLNCO010000092.1:0-17310 GCA_050260715.1 Hyphomicrobiales bacterium
GACGCGAATGCGACCCCGCCGGCGGGCGTCGAACGGGTGGTGACGGGCCAGCCGCTGCTACCCCCGGATGGGTTCGACGTGGTCGCAACGTCGCAGTCGGTGCTGCGCCACGACCCGGCGATCCGGCGGGCGCGCGAACTTGGCATCCCGGTTGTGTCGCAGATGCAGCTCTTCCTGCGGCTGACGCCCGGGCGAATCATCGGAATCACGGGCTCCAGCGGGAAGTCGACGACGACGGCGCTCGTGGCCGCGATGGCCGAAGCCGCCGGCATCGAGCACATCGCCGGGGGCAATATCGGCGCGGCGCTGCTCGGGCGGCTCCCCGAGATCCGCGAGACGACGACGGTCATCCTCGAAATCAGCCACACGCAGCTCCAGTACGCCGACCGCGGGCCGGATATCGCGGCGCTCACGAACGTCACGCCGAATCACCTCGACCAGTTCAGCTGGGACGAGTACGTCAACCTGAAGCGTCAGATCCTCGCCAAACAGTGCACCGAGAGCGTGGCGGTGCTGAACGCCGACGACGCAACGAGCCGCGACCTCTACGGCGACGTGCGCGGCGAGGTCCGGCTCTGCTCGTTGAAGGGGCCCGTCCGGGGCGGCGGCGCGTGGGTCGAAGGCGACGAGCTCCGCGTCGGCAGCGAGGGCGATTCGCGGCCGGTTATCCGCCGCGGCGAAATTCGCCTCCGCGGCGAGCACAACCTGGCGAACGTGGTGATGGCGTGCGCCGTCGCAGACGCGGCGGGCTGGCCGGTCGAGGCGATGGCGGAGACGGCGCGCACGTTCACGGGCGTGGCGCACCGGCTCGAAGTGGTGGGCACGGCCGCGGGCGCGACGTGGGTCAACGACAGCATCGCAACCTCGCCGGAACGGACGATCGCGGGGTTGCGGGCGTTCGACGAGCCGGTCGTGCTGCTGCTCGGCGGGCGCGACAAGAACCTGCCCACGGACGAGCTGCGGGCGCTCGCCGCCGAGCGCTGCCGGGCGGTCATCTGCTTCGGCGAGGCCGGGGGGCTGTTTTTCGAACAGGTGGCCACAGCCGTGGCCAACCGCACGCGCGTCGAGACGCTCGCAGAAGCAGTTGAAGCCGCCGCGAACTTCGTGCAGCCCGGCGATGTCATACTGCTTTCGCCGGCGGGCACGAGCTTCGATGTGTACCCGAACTTCGAATCGCGCGGCGAGGAGTTTCGCCGCCTCGTGCGGGCACTGCCCGGGTTCGCCGAGGAGGTGGCACCATAGCCGCCAGCACGAACACCGGAAACTGGGCGCCCGGCCGGCCCGACTACTCGCTGCTCATCCTGACGGCGGTGCTGACGATCACGGGCCTGGTGGCCGTATACAGCGCGAGCTTCGTCATCGGCCTCGCGCGGTTCGGCGACCCCCACTACTACGTGATCCGCCAGGCGATGTGGGCGGGGCTCGGCTGCCTGCTCATGGTTGCCGCGATGCGCACCGACTACCGGCTCTACCAGACGTATGCGGTGCCGATCATGCTCTGCACGATCGTCGCGCTGGCGGCGGTGCTGGTGATGGGCGTCGAAGGCGGTGGTGCGCGGCGCTGGCTCGGTGTCGGCGAGTTCACGGTGCAGCCCGCCGAATTCGCGAAGCTGACGGTGATCATGTATCTCGCGGCCTGGCTGGCGAGCAAAGGCGAGGACATTCGCAGCTTCGAGCACGGCCTCGTGCCGTTCGTGGTCATCATCAGCGCGGTGGGCGTGCTCATCATGCTCGAACCGAGCCTCGGGACGACGCTTATCATCCTCGTGATCACGGTGACGATGTTCTGGGTCGCCGGGGCGTCGTTCATGCAGATGGTGACGCTGGGCATCACCGGCACCGTTTCGATCGCAGTGCTGGCGACGGTGGCGGGCTATCGCGCCGATCGGCTCACGGCGTTCTTCGACGCCGAAGTCGACCCGCTGGGCCACGGCTTCCAGACGCTCCAGGCGCTGATGGCGCTGGGCAACGGGGGCATCCACGGGCTCGGGCTGGGCGCGAGCCGCGGCAAGTTCTTCTACATCCCCGAGAGCCACACCGACGGGGTGTTCGCGATAATCGGCGAGGAGCTCGGGTTCATCGCGACCTGCGCCGTGCTGGGCCTGTACATGATCCTGATGGTCCGCGGGTACCAGATCGCGCGGCGTGCCCGGGACGACTTCGGGACGCTGGTGGCGACAGGCATCACGACGTGGATCGCCGCGCAGGCGCTCCTGAACATCGGCGGGATCACACGGGTTATCCCGCTGACGGGCGTGCCGCTCCCGTTCCTCAGCTTCGGGGGGAACGCGCTCGCGGCCGTGCTCCTCGGGATGGGCGTGCTGGTCAGCATCTCGCGGTACGGCGCGCAGCCCCGCGACGGCGCCGAACGCGGGAAGTACCCGCCCGGAGGCAGGATCGTTCGGAGGCAGCGGCGATGAGACTCGCGCTGACCGCAGGCGGCACCGGCGGCCACATCTTCCCCGCGCTGGCGGTCCTCGACGCGCTCGAACGAGCGGGTGGGCTCGAAGCTGTGCGCTTCTTCGGCCCTGAGGACCGCGGCGAACGGGCACGGGTCGAGGCGCGCGGACTCCAGTTCGAACCCGTGCCGGCGGCCGCCGTGCGGGGCCGCGGGCCGATTTCGCTCGCGAAGAGCGTGTTGCGGCTGCTGGCCGGCACATGGACCGGCTTCCGGAAGTTGCGGGCGTTCCAGCCGGATGTGGTGTTCAGCACCGGCGGGTACGGCAGCTTCCCCTGCAGCGTGGCGGCGCGTCTGCTGCGGCTGCCGCTGGTGGTCTACCTGCCGGATGTCACGCCCGGGTGGGCGGTGAGCGCCGAGAAGCGCCTCGCCACGCGCGTCGCGACCACGACCGAAGCCGCGCTCGAGTTCCTGCCGCGCAAGAAGACGACCGTGACGGGTTATCCGGTGCGCTCAACCTTCTTCGAGACCAGCCGCGACGAAGCCCGCGCGCAGCTCGAACTGCCGAAGGACGCGAAGGTGCTGGTGGTCGCCGGGGCGAGCCAGGGCGCGCAGCGGATAAACCGGGCCGTGTTCGAAAGCCTCGCCGGCCTGGCGAAGTCGGCCGTCGTGTTCCACGTGACGGGCGAGCGGGACGCCGCGGAGGCGCAGCGGATGCGCGCCGGCCTCGGCACGCTCGCCGAGAACTACCGCCCGGCCGCGTTCCGGGAGGACCTGCCGCTGCTCATGGTCGCCGCCGACCTCGCCGTCATGCGCGCGGGTGCATCGGTGCTGGGGGAGCTGCCGGCGGCGGGGCTGCCATCGGTGCTGATCCCGGGGACGTTCGCCGGCGGGCATCAGCGCGACAACGCGCGCTGGCTCGCGAGCGAGGGCGCGGCCGTGGTGCTGGAGGAAGCGGACCTCGCGCAGTTCGAAGCGCTGGTGCAGGAGCTGCTGGCGGACGATGCCCGGCTCGCGGGGATGCGCGAGGCCGCACGGCGGCTTGCCCGGCCGGACGCCGCGGACGCGATCGCGCGGGTGGTACGGGAGGTGGCGAAGCGATGAGCACGCTCGGCATCGGCGGGACGGTGCACCTCGTGGGAATCGGCGGCGTGCACATGTCGGCGATCGCGCAGCTGCTCCTCGAACGCGGAATCCGCATCACCGGGAGCGACCTTCGCCGTTCGGAAGCGACCGAAAAGCTCGAACGGCTGGGCGCCGTGGTCCACGAGGGGCACGCGGCCGAGAACGTGGGTGGCGATGTCACGCTGCTCGTGACCACTGCCGCCGCGAGCGACGACAACCCGGAGATCGCCGAGGCGCGGCGCCGGGACATTCCGGTCGTCCTGCGCGCCGAAATGGTCGCGCGGCTGATGGAGGGCAAGCGGGTCATCGCGGTCGCGGGCGCCCACGGGAAGACGACCACGTCGAGCATGATCGCGTTCATCCTGCGCGAGGCCGGCCGGAACCCGATGTACCTGCTGGGCGGCGAGAGCCTCGACCTCGGCGGTCACGCGGCGTGGGGCGAAGGCGAGTGGTGCGTGGTGGAGGCGGACGAATACAAGCGCGCCTTCCACGAGTACGAGCCGGAAATCAGCGTCATTACGAACGTCGAGCCCGACCACCTGGACTACTACGGGACCGCCGAGGCCTACCACGAGGCGTTCGTCGAGTTCGCGCGGCGGATCGAGCCGGGCGGGGTGCTGCTGACCTGCTGGGACGACCCCGGCGCGCGGGCGGTCGCGGAGGCGGTCGAAGACCAGGCCATCCGAGAGGAGACGTACGGCATCGAAGGGACGCGCTACTGGCAGGCGACCGAAATCGAAAAGTCGGACACGGGCGTGCGCTTCACGTTGCGGCAGGCCGGGGCGCCGCTAGGCCAGATCCGGGCGAACGTACCCGCGGACCACTTCGTGCGGAACGCGACCGCGGCCGCGGCGGTGTGCCTCGACCTCGACGTGCCGTTCCAGGATGTCGCGAGCGCCATCGCGCGCTTCCGCGGAGCGCGGCGCCGCTTCGAGCGCGTGGGCGAAGCCGGCGGCGTGCTCGTGATGGACGACTACGCGCACCATCCGACCGAAGTCCGCGCGACGATCGCGGCCGCGCGCCAGCGCTTCCCGGAGCGGCGGCTCATCGGCGTGTACCAGCCGCACACGTACTCGCGCATTTCGTACCTGTGGGACGAATGGACGCGGTGCTGGGAAGGGCTCGACGAGCTGGTTGTGCTCGAAACGTACGCCGCGCGCGAACAGCCGCTCGCTGGCCGGAGCGCGCAGGACCTCGCCGCGGCGATCGAGACGCCCCGGGCGCACTACGCGGCCGACTTCGACGACGCTGCCCGCCAGGCCGTCGCGCTGGCGCATGAGGGCGATGTGATTTTCACCATCGGCGCCGGCGACGTGGTCGAGGTGGGGCCGAAGATGCTGGAGCTGCTGCGATGACGGCGCTCGAACGGCTCGCGGCGGCCCTCGAAGGGCACGGCGATCTGAAGCGCGGCGAACCGCTGTCGCGGCACACGACGTTCGGCGTCGGCGGACCGGCCGACCTGTTCCTCACGGTCCGGAACGCGGACGACCTTGCCTTCGCCACGAACGCCGCGACGGAAGCCGGGACCGAGATCTTCGTGCTGGGGAGCGGGAGCAACATCCTGGTCGCCGACGCCGGCATTCGCGGGCTGGTCATCGATAACCGCGCCCGCGCCGAAGTGGCCGACAGCACCGGGACGAGCTACCGGGTCGAAAGCGGCGCGAGCTTCGCGGCGTTCGCGCGGAAGATGTGCCGCGCCGGCCTCGATGGGCTGACCTGGGCGGTGGGCATCCCCGGCACGCTGGGCGGGGCGGTGGTGTACAACGCGGGCGCGTATGGCGGGTGCCTCGGCGACGTGCTCACCCGCGTCCGGCTGCACGAGCACGGCGATGGCGACGAGTGGGTCGAGGCGGCCGACCTCGGGCTGGTGTACCGCGGAAGCGTCTTCACGCGCGGGCAGTTCGACGGCAAGACGGTGCTCGAGACCGAAGTCCGGCTCACGCCCGCCGACCCGAAGGCGTTGCTCGAACGGGCGGCGGCGCACGACGCGAAGCGGCTCGCGGCGCAACCCCGGGGCCGGAACGCCGGCTCTATGTTCAAGAACCCGCCGGAGAGCCCGGCCTGGAAGCTCATCGAGGCGGTGGGATTGCGCGGCGCCCAGCGCGGCGATGCGGCCATCAGCGACAAGCACTGCAACTTCTTCGTGAACTACGGCAACGCGAGCGCGGCGGACGTGGCGTGGCTGGTGCACGAGGCGCAGCGGCGCGTGCGCGAGCAGTTCGGCATCGAACTCGAACGCGAAGTCGCATTCGTGGGGGAGTGGTGATGGCGAAACAGCGCGTTGCGGTGGTGTTCGGTGGGCGCTCGGGCGAACACGAGGTGAGCATCGTGAGCGCGCGCAGCGTCATGGCCGCGCTCGACCGCGAGCGCTGGGAGGTCGTGCCGATCGCGATTACGCGCTCGGGCGGCTGGCTCAGCCCGGAAGAGACCGCCCGCGGCCTCGACGCTGGTCTGACCGCGTTCGAAGGGCCGGCTGAGGGGCTGCTGGAGAGCGGCGATGCGCTCCGGGCGCTCGCATCGTGCGACGTCGTGTTCCCGCTCGTGCACGGCACCTTCGGCGAGGACGGCACGCTCCAGGGCTTCCTCGAGATGGCGGGGCTGCCCTACGCCGGCGCCGGCGTGGCGGCGAGCGCGATCGGCATGGACAAGGCGCTGATGAAGGCGCTCTTCCGCGAGGCGGGCATCCCGATCGCGCGGTACGCAGTCGTCCGCAGCTGGGAAGTTGCGGAGGACGAGGACCGGGCGCGGTCATACGTCGAGGAGACGATCGGCTACCCGTGCTTCGTGAAGCCGGCGAACGGCGGATCGAGCGTGGGCATCACGCGGGTGGCTTCGCGCGAGGACCTGCAGGGCGCGTTCGCCGCCGCCTTCGCCTACGACGACAAGGCCGTCGTCGAAACAGCGTTGACCGGCCAGGAGGTGGAGTGCTCGGTCCTGGGGAACGAGCGGCCCGAGGCGAGCGTCGTCGGCGAGATCGTGCCCGACCGGGAGTTTTACGACTACGCGAGCAAGTACTCGCCCGAATCCTCGACGGCGCTGCACATCCCGGCGCGGCTGGAGGCGGAGGTCGCGGAGCGCGTGCGGGAGCTGGCGGTGCGGATGTACCAGGTGATGGGTTGCGAAGGGTACGCGCGCGTCGACTTCTTCGTGGTCGGCGGGCGCGAGGTGGTGGCGAACGAGGTGAACACGATTCCCGGGTTCACCAGCATCAGCATGTACCCGAAGTTGTGGGAGGCGAGCGGGCTGGGCTACCAGGAGCTGTTGACGCGCATCCTGGAGCTGGCGATCGCCCGCCACGAGCGGAGGAACCGGCGATGAGCGAACGGCGAGAACGGCAGATGCCCAGGATGATCGTGCGGCGGCCGGCGGCGCCGACGGTGGGCGAACGGCGGCCACGGCAGATCGTGCGGCGCTCGGGACGCGGCGTGCAGGCGGCGCCCGCTTCGCGGCGGAGGCTCCCGAGCGTCGCCTGGCGCCCATCGCGGCGCGGGATCCTGGCGGTCGCGGGCGTGGCGGTGTTCGCGCTGGTGATCGCCGCGGGCGCCTGGCTCTGGCGGTCGCCGCTGCTGGAAGTCAGCCACGTCGACGTGGACGGCACGGAGCGCATCACGAAGGAGGCGATCGTGGAGCGCGCGGGGCTGCTCGGCCAGAGCATGTTCACCGCGGACCTGGCGACGGCCCAGCAGAAGATCTACGAGCACCCGCTCGTGGCCTCGGTGAAGATCGAGCGCGTGTGGCCCAACACCATCCACATCGAGGTGGAAGAGCGGCAGGCGTGGGGCGTCTGGGAGCAGGGCGGCGTGCGCTACACCATCGACCGCGATGGCGTCGTGCTGGGCACGACCCCGCCCGCGCCGGGCTCGCCGGTGATTCGTGGTTCGGACACGACCACGCTGCGCCAGGGCGACCGCGTGGACTACCAGGCGGTGCAGGCCACGGCGGAAATCTACGAGCTCCTGCCGCGCCAGCTCGGGACGACCGTGACGGAAGTCGCGTTCCTGCCCGGCAAGGGCGTGCAGGTCTCGACGGCCGACGGGCAGTCGGCGCTGTTCGGGGATTCGAGCTCCATCGGCTACAAGCTCGCGGTCTGGGCGGCCATGGCCCAGCAGGCGCGAGCGCAGGGCATCAACTACACGACTATCGACCTCCGGTTCGGGAACCGGCCGGTGTTGCAGTAAATCCGCGGGGGAATCAGATGAAACGCAGGAGCACAGTCGCGGCCATCGACATCGGGTCGACGAAGGTCACGGTCCTCGTGGGCGATGTGGGGGACGACGAGAACGTCCGCATCCTCGGGGTGGGCGTGGCGCCCGCTTCGGGGCTTTCGCGGGGCGTGATCGACAACATCCAGTCGGCACGGGAAGCCGTGTCGATCGCCGTGGAGAAGGCGGAGCAGGCCTGCGGGATGCGGATCCTGAGCGCGGTGGTCGGGATTTCCGGGAGCCACATCACCTCCCAGAACAACCGCGGGATCATCGCCGTCCCCGACCGCACACGGCCCATCTCCGCCGACGACCGCTCGCGGGTGCTGGAAAGCGCCGGCCAGATCAGCATCCCGACGAACCGGCAGGTGATCCACGTCCTCCCCCGTGGGTACTGGGTCGAAGGGACCGACCCCGTGAGCGACCCGGTCGGCATGTACGGCGGGCGGCTCGACGCGGAGACGCACATCGTGACCGGCGCCGTTTCGGCCATCCAGAACCTGACGAAGTGCGTCGAAGGGGCGGGCGTGCAGGTCGACGACATCATCCTCGAGTCGATCGCGTCGGCGACGGCCGTGCTGCACGAACAGGAGCGGATGCAGGGCGTGGCGGTGGTCGATATCGGCGGAAGCACGACGTCGGTGGCGGTGTACGACGAAGGGACGGTCGCGCACACGGCGTGCCTGCCGATCGCCGGGTCGCACCTGACGCACGACCTCGCGCGGGTGCTCCGCTGCCCGTGGGAGAGCGCGGAGGAGGTGAAGTGCACGCGCGGCGGGGCCTACGCCGACCCCGAGCTCGCGGACGAGACTGTGGAGATCGAGGCCTTCGGTACCCAGACGCGAAAGATCGTCCCGCTGATGCACGTGTGCGAAATCCTGCAGGCGCGCAGCGAGGAGATCCTCGAGATGGTGGGCATCGAGCTGAAGCGCGCGGGCTACCTGGAGAAGCTCGCCGCCGGGCTCGTGCTTACGGGCGGCAGTTCGCAGCTGCGGGGGCTGGCGGAAGTGGCCGAGGCGCGGCTCGGGCTCCCGGCGCGGGTGGCGAAACCGGAACGGTACAGCGGGCTCGCGGACCTCATCGGGTCGCCGGCGTACGCGACCTCTATCGGGCTGGTGCAGTACGCGCTGAGCGGGCGAGCGCCAGCCCCGGAGCCGATGGCCGGGATGCACTTCGATGCGCCGGTCGGCGGGTTCTTCAAGCGCATCGCATCGCTGGGACGGTCGCTGATGCCGCAATAACAACGGGAGGGCGCGATGGATCTCATCGAGTTCAGACAACAGGACCAGGACTTCAACAAGGGAAAGGAGAGGGCATTGAGCATCCGATACGAGACCGAACTGCTGCCCGACATCAAGGTGGTGGGCGTTGGCGGCGGTGGCTGCAACGCGGTGAACCGCATGGTCCGGGCGAAGATCCCGGGCGTGACGTTCGTCGCCTGCAACACCGACGCGCAGGCGCTCATGAGCTCGGAGGCGCCGAACCGCATCCGCATCGGCGAAAAGCTCACGAAGGGCCTCGGTGTGGGCGGCGACCCGGCGCGCGGCGAACGCGCCGCCGATGAGAGCCGCGACGAGCTCCACGAGCTGCTGCGTGGCACCGAGATGGTGTTCGTGACGGCCGGCATGGGCGGCGGCACCGGCACCGGCGCGGCGCCGGTGGTGGCGGAAATCGCGAAGGACTGCGGCGCCCTGACCATCGGTGTGGTCACCAAGCCGTTCGCATGGGAAGGCAGCCGCCGGATGAAGCAGGCGGAAGAGGGCATCGCCCGCCTGCGCGACAAAGTCGACACGCTCATCGCGATCCCGAACTCGCGGCTCATCGAGATCTGCCCGCCGGAATCGACCGTCGACCAGGCGTTCGAGACGGCCGACGACGTGCTGCGCCAGGCAATCCAGTCGATTTCGAACATCATCAGCCAGAACGGGTCGATCAACCTCGACTTCAACGATGTGCGGACGACGATGTCGGAGGCGGGCCCGGCGCTGCTGGCGGTGGGGCAGGCTTCCGGCGAAAACCGGGCGGTGGAAGCGGCACGGGCGGCGACTTCGAGCCCGCTGCTCGACCAGTCGATCGAAGGCGCGCACAACGTGCTGTTCAACGTGACGCACAACGGGAACCTGCAGCTGCGGGAGCTCGATATGGCGGCGCGGGTCATCGCGGAAGTGGTGGACCCGTCGGCGAACATCATTTTCGGTACGGTGGTGGACCCGAAGGCGGGCGACGACATCTACATGACCGTCATCGCGACCGGGTTCTCGCCGAAGGCACAGCTGCTCGAAGACCCGCGGGAGACGGTGACGCGGATTGGGGATATGGGGCTGCCGGGGGTGTCGAGCGCCGAGGACGCTGAACTGCCCGCGTTCCTGCGCCGGAACATTCGCTCGCTGAATGTGCTCCGGCCATCGAGCGACGAGGCAGTCGCGAAACTGGCCGAAAGGAGGTAGCTATCTAGCCGAGCGCGCAAAAGTCCGGAAGGACCAGACTTTGGGCCCGGTGCGTTGGGAGATCGCACCGGGCCCCCTTTTGTGATTGACGATGGGCGATTGGCGATTTTCGGCGGGCGGCCGGTGGCGGCGCTGGCGCGCCCGGTTGCCCGATGACGGCTGCCCAGGGCCGGCGGACGAATGAGTGCGGTGACAAATGAGGGGAAGTAGACGGGCTGAAAGGAGGCAGCTATCTGGCCGAGCGCGCTAAAGTCCGGAAGGACTGCCACCCGGTGGCACCGGGGGCATTGGGCTTGTGGCTTTGGGAGATGGCAACAAGCCCCTTCTTTAGCCTCGACAACGTTCGGCCACCCCGCCGACAGCTACCTCGCTTTCAGCCGGACGCGTAACGTACCACAGCTCGGGCCCCAAGCGCCAGCATCAATCGTGCGGATCATCAGGATGTGAGGAAGAACTCCCCGGGCGGTGGTGTGCTGGCGATGGCGTTAAGCCTGCCAGATGGGGTTGTAGCAGGCGGCAGGATGCGGGGCGCTCTCGCCGGTCATCAGGCCCGGGGGTGGGCTTTCGCGGCAGACGTTGAGCACCTTGGGGCAGCGAGGGATGAACGGGCAATGGTCGGCGGGCTCGGTCATTTCGGGCGGGTGGCCGGGGATGGCGTGAAGTGGCCCACCGCTCCCGTCGAGCCGCGGCAGGGTGGCGAGCAGCGCGTGGGTATAGGGGTGCAGCGGGTTGCTCATCATCTCCTCGGTCGTGCCGCGCTCGATGATGCGGCCCGCGTACATCACGGCGACTTCGTCGGCGACCTGCGCAACAACGCCGAAATCGTGCGTGATGAGCAGGATGGCCGTGCCGCGGGTGTCCCGGAGCTGTTCGAGCTGGTAGAGAATTTGCGCCTGCACCGTGACGTCGAGGGCGCTCGTCGGTTCGTCGGCGACGATGACTTCGGGGTCGAGCGCGGTAGCGATGCCGATCATCACGCGCTGGCACATGCCGCCCGAGAGCTGGAACGGGTACGCCCGGGCCACGCGTTCGGGGTCGGAGAGCCCGACGTCCTGGAGGATCTGCACCGCCCGCTGGCGCGCGTCCTTCTTCTTGAGGTCGAGGTGGCTCGTCAGGGTCTCGGCCACCTGGTCGCCGACGGAGATGACGGGGTTCAGGCCAGCGACGGGGTCCTGGAAGATCATGGAGATCCGCCGGCCACGGACGCGCCGCAGCTCCTGGTCGCCCAGCGTGAGCAGGTCGGTATCGTGGAAGCGCACTTCGCCGCCGAGGACGTCGGCCTCCTGCGGGAGAAGGCGCATGATGGACATGGCGGCGGTCGACTTGCCGGAGCCGGACTCGCCGACGAGCGCGAGCACCTTGCCGGGCCGGAGATCGAACGAGACGTCGTCCACGGCGTAGACGGTGGATTCCCGGGTGCGATAGCGCACGGAGAGGTCGCGGACGCTGATAATCGGTTCAGTCATCGGCGGATCGGGAACGGGGCCACGAGGGCCCCGTTTCTATGTAGCGAGAACGAGCGGACGAACGGGGTCAATCGCTCGGGCGGATGCTCGAAATGAACTTTCCCTGCACTTCGACGTTCGAGGCGGGGGTGTAGATAGGCTGCATGGTACTGTTCGCGGGCTGGAGGCGCACCTGATCGCCTTCAAGGTAAAAGCGCTTGAGCGTGACTTCGCCGCGGTCCTTGAGCCAGACGGCTACGCGGTCGCCGTTGTGGGCGGACTGGGCAGGCTCGAGGAAGACGATGTCGCCGTCGTCGATGAGGTCCTCGATCATCGACGTGCCCTTCACGCGGAGCGCGAAGACGTTCTGCTTGCCGCGCACCATGTCCTCGGTGACGGCCACGGTCTCGTCGACATCGACGGACCAGCGGTCGCTCGTGGGGACGGGGATAGGCTGACCGGCGGCGATGCTGCCGAGCAGTGGCACTTCGACGATGCGGGGGCGGCGGCCGTGGCTGCCGAGCAGCTCGATGCCACGCGAAACCTCGCGGTCGCGGCGGATGTAGCCCTTCTCTTCGAGCTTTCGGAGGTTGTAATCGACGACGGAGGTGCTGGAGATGTTACAGCCCTCCTGGATGTCGCGGATGCTCGGAGGGTAGTCCTTCTCGTCGATGAACTGGCGGAGGAACTCGAGAATCTGCGCCTGCTTTCCGGAAAGCTCTTTCATGGACCCCTGTTGCCCCTCGAACGGATGTTCGCCGCAACTTTAACAATCAGGGTGGGTTATCGTCAAACCTTGTTCGGAACACCTCGGGGAGTACCGAGTACCGAGTACCGAGTACCGACGGCCGAGAGCCGACAGCCGACAGCCGAGAGCGCCAGGGGGTACAACGGAGGGGAATGGGGAACGTATGATGCGCGGGCTGGAGGCGATGGGTGCGAAGCTACGCTCAGTACTGCCCGATTGCGAAGACGGCCGAGATCCTGGGTGACCGGTGGTCGATCCTCATCCTGCGGGACATGCTGGTGGGTGCGCGGCACTTCAACGGGCTGGCGCGGGGGCTGCCGGGCATCTCGCGTAGCCTGCTGGCGAAACGGCTTCGGGAGCTCGAGGCATCGGGCCTTATCGCACGGGCGGAGGACGGTTACGAGCTCACCGAGGCGGGCCAGGACCTCCGGCCGATCGTGTTCGCGATGGCGGCATGGGGTGCGCGCTGGGCATTCCCGGAACCGGAGCCGGAGGAGCTCGACCCGGATGTGCTGGTGTGGTGGATGCACGGGCAGATGGACCCCGAGGTGCCGCCGGGCGGCAAGGTCGTGGTCGAAATCGAGTTCCCGGACTGCCGCGCGCACTACTGGCTCGTACTGGAGCCGGACGACATCTCGGTGTGCCTGACGGACCCGGGCTTCGCAACCGACCTCGTGCTGCGGACAAGCGTCCGCACGATGTACCTGGTATGGATGGGCCGCCGGGACTTGCGCGAGGCGCTCCGTGCGGGGGCGATCGAGCTGGCGGGGGAACCGCGGCTGGTGCGCGCGTTCCCCCGCTGGCTGCGGCTGAGCCCGGTGCGGCCGGCGGTCGTGGCGGCGATGGCGAAACAGGCCTCAGCGGCCACCTGAGGTCAGGCGGGCGACATGGCGGCGATGTTCTTCTTCGCCTGGTCGACGAACTGCTGGTGCGGGCCGGGTTCGCCGACTTCGATGAAGTCGGTGTCCTCTTCGGCGACGCCGGTGTGGCCAGCCGGGAGGTGATAGAAGTCGCCGGCGGAGAGCACTTCCTCGGTGCCATCGGCGAGGGTGACGCGCAGGCGGCCCCGCACCACGTAGCCCCAGTGCTCGCCCTGGCAGAGGTCTTGCGGGAGCCCTCTGAGCAGCGGTGCGAAGTCGGCGCCGGCCGGCACGGACACGAGCGATACTCGCATCCCCGACCAGTCGGCGCCCCGGACCGACGACGGCCCGGCTTCGACCAGGATCGGCAGTTCGTCCTTCGATGCGTGCATGTCAATCTCCTTCTGTCTTCCCTTCGGTGCGAGCCGTGATGGGCTCGTACCGGTTCGAAGATGGCTGCCAACGAAGGGCCTCACCAGTCCACGTTTTGTACCGCGGAGGCGAAATGTGAACGGGGCTACGGTTGCGCTCAGCCCGCCTTCGCGCTCGGTCGCTGCGCGGCCCACTGGAGGAGGTACCGCGGCTGGCCGTCGGGGTCGCGCACACCGAAGATGCGGCCGAACGGCAGGTCACGAATGGGCGTCGAGATTTCCGCCTTGCCCGAAAGCTCGTTGTACGCCGCCTCGATGTCGTCGACGGTCCAGTAGAGCTCTAGCGTCACGTCCTTTTCCATCTGCTCGTCGGTGGCGATGGCGTAGCCGTTGCCGGCGGCATCGCGGAACTCGACGAAGACCGGGTGTCCGCGTTCGACGTTGAACCCCAGGACGCCGGTGTAGAAACGCTTCGACGCCTCGATATCGCGGACGTACTCAATGGGAAAGGCGAAACGTGCTTGCATGGGATCCTCCCTGGGTGTGGTGGATCCACCTTCGCACCGGGGCGCGACAGCGGTATGTCGGGAATTCAGGGGAGTGGTGCAATCTGTGTTTCGAATGGGAGGGCGGCGAGGAGGCCCTGGAGGGGCCGGGGCTCGATGCGCTCGGGGAGCTCGCGCGCCCGCACGATGCGGTCCAGGCGGAAACTGCGAGCGCCCTGCCGGGTGCGGCACCATGCGAGCAGGTACCAGCCGTTGGCGGTCGCGAACACGGCGGCCGGCTCGACGACACGCGTGCTCTCGCGGCCATCGCGGGCCCGGTAGTCGAGCTCGATGGCCACGCTGCGAAGCAGGGCCCCCTCGAGCACCCCGGACACCGCGCCCGGCGCCGAGGGCCGGGCGGACGGCGCGAGCCGCACCCGTTCCGCGAGGGCACGGGCGTCCTGGCGGGAGGTGTTGCCCATCGCGGCGACCAGCTTGTCGAGCGCGTTGCGGGCCGCGGCGCTGAACGGGATCTGGCCGGCGGCGTTGAGCGCGGTCGCTATCGCGACTGCTTCGGCCGGCGTGAAGTTCAGGGGAGGGAGCGTCCCGGCGGGGTCGAGGCTGTACCCGCCGCCCGGGCCCGGCTGCGCGGAGATTGGGACGCCGCTCTCCTGCAGCGCCAGGAGGTCGCGTTCGATAGTCCGCGTGCTGACTTCGAACCGCGCGGCGAGGTCGCTCGCACGAACGGAGCGCGGCGCACGGGAACGGAGGTGCTCGACGATCGCATAGAGGCGGTCGGTGCGGTTCACACGAGGGATCGTACAGGGAGGGCTGGCGCTTTGCGGTAGGCGGCGGCGGTGCGCCACGATGGTTCGCGGAGGAGGGAACGATGACAGGCGCGGAGGAGAACCGTACGGCGTTGGTGATCGCGGCACACCCCGACGACGGGGACTTCGGCTGCGGCGGATACGTTGCCCGGCTGGCGGCGCAGGGCTGGGACATCCGCTTCCTGGTCTGCACGAACGGCGCGAAGGGCACGGCCGACCGAACGATGAGCCGCGACCGGCTGGTGGCGCTCCGGCGGGAGGAACAGCGGGAGGCCTGCCGGCGGCTGGGAGCGCGGGACGTGACGTTCCTCGACAACGAGGACGGCGAGCTCGTGTATACGCGGGCATTCCTGGAGCAGATCGTCCGGCAGATCCGGACCATCCGGCCGCACACGGTGTTCACGCACGACCCGACCGACATCATCATCCGGGACAGCTTCATCAATCACCCGGACCACCGGGCGACGGGCACGGCGGCGCTCGATGCGGTGTACCCCACGGCGCGCGACCACCTGAACTTCCCCGAGCACCTGGAGCAGGGGCTGGAGCCGCACAAGGTGCGCGAGATCCTGCTCTGGAATTCGAACCAGCCGAACTTCGACGTCGACATCGCGGACGTGGTGGACACGAAGATCCACGCGCTCACCGCCCACATCACGCAGTTCGGCGACCGCGAGGACTTCGTGAAGTTCGCGAAGGAGCGCTGGCGGGCGGAGGACGGCCGGTACCTCGAACGGTTCCGGCGAATCGTGCTCGAGTTCTAGGGCGGGCGCGATGGGAGCACATTTGCCGCGTTCCGCTAGGCTGATGTGGTGACGAACGAGGACGGCCGGGCACCAATCGTGCGAGAAGCGGCGCGCATCATCCTCCTCGACCCCGCGGACCGGGTGCTGCTGTTTCGCGCACAGGTACCCGAACGGCCCGGCCGGCCACGGCCCCGGACGATCTGGATAACGCCGGGCGGCGGGCTGCAACCGGGCGAAACCCACGAAGAGGCGGCGCTCCGGGAACTGTGGGAAGAGACGGGCCTGCGCGATGTCGAGCTCGGGCCCTGCGTGTGGCTTCGCGACCACACATTCGAGTGGGCCGGGCGGCTGCTCAACCAGCGCGAGCGGTACTTCTTCGCGCGAACGGAGGCGTTTGCGGTCGACCGCGCGAACTGGCAGCCCGAAGAGCTGACGTTCCTCGTCGAGCACCGCTGGTGGCGCATCCCGGAGATTGCCGGGTGCCCGGACGTGTTCGTGCCGGCGACGATGGCGGCCGGTCTCGCCGAGCTGCTCGTGCGGCTGCCGGACGAACCGATCGTGGTGGGTGTGTGATGGACCCCCGCGAGGCTCGGCAGCGGCTCGTAGAGCTGGCCGGAGCCGAGGGGTTCCCGCTGGTGCGGTTCGCGGCGGCCGGCGTGCTGCGCGAAGCCCGAGCCGCGGCCCAGGAGCGCCGTGCAGCGGGGATGTTCGCTGATATGTCGTGGATGACCGAGGAGTGGGTCGACCGCGCGACCGATACCGAACGGTTCCTCGCGGGCACGCGGACGGTGATGGTGGTTGGCCTCCCCTACGGCGCCGAGCCGGATGCGGAGCCGTGCGGCGGCCCGGCTCGCGGCCGCATCGCGCGCTACGCCCGCGGCCGCGACTACCACCGGGTGTTCGAAAAGAAGCTCCGGCGGCTCGCCGGGGCGGTCCGCGAGCAGCTCGGCGCCCGGGCGCGCGCAACGGTGGACTACGGTCCGCTGCTCGAGCGGCCGTTCGCGGCCGCATCGGGGATGGGTTGGCTGGGGAAGTCGACGATGCTGCTGGTGCCCGGATTCGGGCCGTGGGTGCTGCTGGGAGTGCTCGCCACCGACCTCGAAGCCGAGCCCGACGCGCCGCTGGCGAAGAGCTGCGGCAGCTGCACGCGCTGCATCGCCGCGTGCCCGACCGGCGCCATTTCGCCGGACGGGAACGTGGTCGACGCGCGGTTGTGCATCAGCTACCACACCATCGAGAACCGCGGGCCCATTCCGCGGGAGCTGCGGGCACAATTCGGCGACTGGATCTTCGGGTGCGATGCGTGCCTGGAGTCGTGCCCGGTCGGGCGGCACGCGGGACCCGGGGCCGAGGAGCTGCGGCCGGTCTCACCCGGGGAGGGGCGGCCAGAGCTCGCGCCACTGCTCGCGCTCGACGAAGCGGCCTTCACCGAACGGTACCGCGGGCGGCCAATCATGCGGGCGAAACGCGACGGCTTCCTGCGCAACGTGTGCGTGGCGCTCGGGAACGTGGGCACCGGGCGCGATGTTGCCGCGCTCATTCGGGCGCTCGATGACCCGTCGGCGCTCATTCGCGGGCACGCGGCGTGGGCACTGGGGCGCATGGCCGAACGCGGTGTCCTCGACGGGGAAGCGCTCGCACGGGTGAACGCCACGC
>JBLNCO010000093.1:0-5659 GCA_050260715.1 Hyphomicrobiales bacterium
CCGCAGCATTTTCGGCCCGCCGACGAAGGCCGGGCGTGTCTTTGGCTTCCTCATCGGCGATTTCATCCACTTCGTGATGGAGCGCAAGATGATGCTGACCATCAAGCGTCTCGCGGAGGCGAGCTCGCGCGAGCGCCAGGCCGTGGAGGGAGACCGCAGCTACAGCGAGGCGACGGCGGTCACCGCCACTGCCGCCGGGGATGATGCCGCCGGTTAGCGATGGCTAGCGGCCGTGGTATTCGGGCTTGCGCTTCTCGGCGAAGGCCCGCGGGCCCTCTTTCGCGTCTTCCGTGGCGAAGAGCCGGCCGAGCAGCACGTCCTCGTACGCGAGGCCGTGGTCGAGCGGCATGTCCTGCCCGCGGAGGATGGCCTCCTTCGCCGTGCGCACCGCCAGCGGGCCGCGCTCGCAGATGATGTTCGCGATCTGGAACGCGCGGTCCATCAGCTCCTCCTTCGGCACGATGTGCGAAATGAGGCCGATGGCGCTGGCCGTCTCGGCGTCGATCTGCTCGCCTGTGAGCACCATATAGTTCGCCCACGCCTGGGGGATGGCCCGCGGGAGCCGCTGCGTGCCGCCCGCGCCGGGCATGATCGCCCACCGCACTTCCGGCAGCCCGAAGCGGGCGTCGGGCGTGGCGATGCGGATGTCGCAGGTGAGCGCCAGTTCGAGCCCGCCCGCCAGGCAGTAGCCGTTGATGGCCGCGATGATCGGCTTGTAGATGGGGAGCCGCTTGGTGAAGCCGCCGAACGGCACCGGCCGCCCGCCTTCGAACTGGTTCTCGCCCGAGGCGGTGGCGACGAGGTCCATGCCGGTCGAGAACGCCTTCTGGCCGACGCCGGTGAGGATGGCGACGCGCATCGCGGGGTCGTCGCGGAAGTCCTCCCAGGCCTCGAGCATTTCGCGGCTGGTCTTGCCGTCGATCGAGTTCAGCTGCTTCTCGCGATTGATCGTGATGACCGCGACCTGCTCGCGCTTTTCGTAGAGAATGTTATCGAACTGCATGAGCGCGCTTCCTCCTGAACAGGGCTCCGGGCCGGGTGGCCAGCATACCCCGGCGGCGGCCGGACCCGCGAACCCCCACCCCATCGTCGAACGCAAGATCAAGCCCGACGGGCAGGTCCGCGAATACCCGTGCGAGCTCCTCTACCGCGAACCCGGCCTCGCGGTCATCCGCTTCCAGATGCTCCAGGGCGGGGTCATCTTCGGGACGCCCATTGAAGTCCCGCCTGGTTCGGTTTCGGAAGGGTGGTTCTGGACGCGCCGGCCGTACAACCTCTACCGCATGCGCTTCGCCGATGGCTCGCTGCTGGCGCACCGCTTCGACGCCGTCGCCGATGTGCGCATCACCGACGACACCGTCGAGTACCGCGACCTCGTGCTCGACTGGTGGGTCACGAAGGACGACACGATCATCGAAGAGGACCGCGACGAGCTCGAACAGCTGATGGCGGCGGGCAAGCTCGCTGCGCGCGATGTCGAAACGGCGAACGAGGCGGCGCGTCAGGTGCTCAGCCGCTACCGCCACATCATCGACGACGTCGCCCGCTTCGAACGGCGCTTCCTGGGGTAGGGCTCAGACGCCCGCGGCCTCGATCGCCCAGCGAATCGCCGCTTCGATCCGCGAACCGCGCCGGCTGAACCCGAGTTCGTCGACCATCTCGTCGATGAGTTCCTCGTTCGTGCGCATGCGGCCGTCCGAGACGATCCACTGCACGAGCGTGATGAGCTCTCGCTGGGTGTACTCGTCGATGGCCTTGCCCCTGCGCACGCGCGGCCGCGGGCCGCGGCCCGAGTCGGGAGGCGGTGCAACGGCGGCGGCCGGTGCACTGGCCGCCGGCGCCGCTGCGACCGAAGGGGCCGGCGATTCCGCTTCGGCGAGCGCCTCCTGGTAGGCGCGGACGGCCCGGTCGGCCTCCTCCTCCTTGCGTAGGTACCAGTCGGTCGACCAGATGCGGTGGTACCGCCAGCCGAGCCCGGCGAGCACCTGCTCGCGCAGCCGGTCGCGGTCGCGGGCGGTCGGCACGCGCTGGTAGTTCGGCCCATCGCATTCGATCGCGAGCACGAAGCGCTCCGGGTCCTCGGGGTGGCGGACCGCGAAGTCGACGCGGTAGGTGGACGCGCCCCAGTGGGGCACGAGCTGGAGCCCGCGCGCCTCCAGCACTTCGCGCACGTCCTTTTCGAACGCGGTCGCCGCTGCGGCGTTCCCGGAAGCGCCGCCCGCCTCCTCGTGGCCGCCGCTCGCAGCGTAGGCGAGGTATTCGCGCAGCAGCTGGATACCCCGCGCGTCGGAGCGGCCCGGGTCCATGTCGTGGTGCGTAAACGAACTGACGAGCGTCACGCGCCGCCGCGCACGCGTGACCGCGACATTCAGCCGCCGTTCGCCACCTTCGCTCAGCAGGGGCCCGAAGCGGTATGGCAACCTGCCGTTGCGGTCCTTCCCGTAGCCCACGGTGAGGATGATCGCGTCGCGCTCGTCGCCCTGGACGCGCTCCAGGTTTTTCACGAAGAAGCGCTCGTCTTTCGACTGGTCGAAGAACGCATCGAGGTCGGGCCGCGACTGGAGCGCGAGGTCGAGCGCGTCCTCCACCCGGTTCGCGTGCCGGATGCCCATCGCGATCACGCCGAGCGTCTCGTCGGGGCGGGTTTCGGCGTGTTCGATGACGAGTTGCACCACGCGGTCCACCTCGGCGGCGACGCTATCGAGCTCGTCGTTCTCCGCCGCGTCCGGGGTGGCTGCGACGAGCTCGTGCCGTACCACGGGCGGCCCGCCCGGCCCCGGGAAGGTGACGAGCTGGCCGTCGTAGATGAAGCGGTTCGAAAAGGCGATGAGCGTTTCGTCGCGGCTGCGGTAGTGCCAGCGCAGCGTCCACGGCTCGAGGAACGCGCGGAGCATATCGAGCAGGCTTTCGAACCCGGCGACCTGGTCATCGCCGTCGCCCACGAAGGCGTCGTCGTCGGTGCCGGCGGCGAAGAACGTGGTCGGCGGGAGCTGCTTGCTGTCGCCCGCGACGATCGCGTGACGCGCGCGCACGAGTGAGCACGCGGCGTCTTCGGGGAGCACCTGGCTCGCCTCGTCGAAGATGACCACGTCGAAGTAGCGGCGGCCGGTGTCGAGCAGCTGCGCGACCGTCAGCGGGCTCGCCATCCAGCACGGGCAGAGCGATGTGAGCACGTCCGGCGCCTGTGCGAGCAGCTTCCGCAGCGGCAGGTGGCGCGACTTCTTGTTCGCTTCCTTGCGCACCAGCGCGTCCTGCTCGGGGAACTGGTTCATCGCCTCGACCGCGCGCCCAGCGTGCGCGCGGCGCACCCGCGCGACCGCCACCTTCAGCCGCTGGCGGTCGAGGTCGCAGAACTCGGCGACCGCGCGATCGTGGACGCGGCCATTGAACCCGGCGATGCCCGAATCGTGCTCCTGCGCCCGTTCGAGCAGCGAGGCGAGGTGCGCGTAGCGGAACACCTCCGTCCAGAGCTCGGTGGGCGGCTGGACGCGGCGCAGCTCGGCGATGATCGCTCCCGCGCCCGCCTGCTCGATCGCCGCCTCGATTTCGAGGAGCCGCGGGATGCGGTCGGGCGTCAGCGAATCGGCGGCGAGGTTGTTGACCGTTGTTTCGAACGCGGCGGGCGAGAGTGTGCGAAGGGCCGCCCCGCCGAGCCGCGGCGCGAGCCCGTCGACGGTGCCGCTGAGCGCCTGGGCGGCCGCCGCGAGCGCCGCAACATCGGCCAGCGCCGGGACCGGGACGCCGGGCGCCAGGCGGTTCCACTCGCCCTGGAGCGCGGCCGCCGCGCGCAGTTCGCCCAGCATCGCTCTGGCCGAAGCGGGACCAGTGCGCAGCGCCTTCGCCTCCTTCGCTGCCGACTTGTAGCTGCCGTTGAAGAGCCCCGCGAAGAACGCGCCGATCGGGTTGCCGGCGCCAGGTTCGAACCCCTGCGCGAGGGCCTCCACGTCCCGCGCGAACAGCTCGGGCCGCCACGTCTGCTGGACCGCAGCCACACGTTCCGCGAGCGAGACCATCGCGAGGAGCTGGGTCGATTGTCGCGGGCTCGGGGAGGCCCGCCGCGGTCCGCAGCCGCGCGAATTCTTCGCGAAGAGATGGCCACTGCTGGTTCGCGAGCGCGGCCGCGGCGTCCTTCGCCTCGCGCGCCGCCGTGCCGTCGGGAAGGTTCGCCCCGTTCCACGGCGACGGGCTCGAACGGAGAAAGAGGTCGCCGAAGCCGGTCGCCTCGGCCAGCAGCGCCAGCACCTGCTGCGCGGCGTCATCGGTCAGGCGCTGCAGCTCCGGGTCGCGCCAGCGGGTGGTGGCCACGGCCTCCTCGGGGATGCGCAGGAGCTCGCCCTGCAGGTCGTACACGGTCATCTGCGATGGCGGCACGGGCGATTTCATGCGGTTCGCGTGCAGGTTGAGCTGGTTCCGCCGGGCGATGAGCGGCGCGTGCACCGATTCGTCCGCCTCGGGCAGCGATTCGCGCACCGTCACGAGGGCATCGGCCACGAGCTGCATCACCTGCCGGCGGGAGACGTCGGCGCTGTGCAGGTCGAGCGCGAGGTGCCCCAGCCCGATGACCTGCAGCCGCCGCAGCACGACGTCGAGGGCGGCGCGCTTTTCGGCCACGAAGAGCACGCGCTTCCCCTGTGCGGCGAGGCTGGCGATGAGGTTCACGATGGTCTGACTCTTGCCCGTCCCCGGCGGCCCCTGGATGACGCCGTCCTGGCCGGCGAGCGCTGCGTACACGACCGCCTGCTGGCTCGAATCGGCATCCATCACGAAGAATTCCGCCTCCGGCGAGATGCCATCGAACCCGCTCGGGTCGACCTTCGCGCGATGGGCAAGCACGGCTTCGCGGCCGGCGCTGTCGCCCGCGAGCGCGGCGATGAGGTCGTGCTGCACGAACGCCTCGCCCTGCTCGCGGAGGTCCTTCACCATCGCCATCTTCTGGAAGGCGAAGTTCCCCAGCACGGCGCGCGGCAACACGTCGAACCCGGGGAGCCGGCCGGCGGCCTCCCGCAGGCGGCCGACCACCGCCGCGAAGGGCAGATTCGGCTTCGGGGGCTCCGGCACGATGTTCGGCGCAGCGGGCGCGGACTCGGCGGGCGGCGGCGTTTCCGGCGCATGGCCGTCCTCGGCGTCGTCGCCCAACAGCACCTCCGGGTCGATGACGACCCCGATGGCCTCTTCGATGGCCTGCAGCAGCACCAGGTTCACCTGGATGTCGCCGGCGCGCCGGAGGACGTAGGCGCGGGCATCGCGGCCGCGGGCTTCGATTTCGACCGGCAGCAGGAGTACGGGCGCCGCCGGCGGCCGGCCCTCGTCGGGCGGCGTCCAGGTGGCCATGTGCAGCGCGACGAAGAGGGTGCTGAGCCCGCGCTCTTCGAGATTGGCCTGCGCCCGCCGCCGGATCTCGGTGAGTGCTCGCCCGAGCGCCTCGGGGTCGGTGGCCGGGGCGAGGCGGGAGACGGGCACGGCCCGGTCGTCGAGGAGGTCGGCGAGCGCCCCGGGCTCCGCGCCCGAAAGGCCGAGGCTGCCGGTCTTCAGGTCGCGAAAGTAGAGGAGGTTGTTGCGGCGGGAAAGGTCGACCAGGCGGCGCACCCAGCTCTCACGGGCGCGCTCAACGAGCCGGGCGCGTTGGCTGGAGGCCGCGCCGTCGCTGGCGGTAGGAACA
>JBLNCO010000094.1:0-6337 GCA_050260715.1 Hyphomicrobiales bacterium
AGATCACGCGCTCGCAAATGTTGGTGCAGCGGTCGGCGATGCGCTCGAGGTTGTGCGAGGTCCAGAGCATGTAGGTGTTGCGCTGGATAGTCGTGGGGTCGGCGATCATGTTGCGCGTGGCTTCTTCGTAGACGCGGTCCTGGAGCCGGTCGACCTCGTCGTCGGCCTCGCAAATACGGCGGGCGGCGTCGACGTCGCGGTCGATGTACGCCTTCAGGCTGTCGCGGAGCATGGTCACCGCGCGGTCGGCCATCGCGGGGATGAAGCCGAGGCGCCGCGGGATCGGTTCGTCGCCGAGCAGCACGTTGATGCGGGCGATGCCCTCCGCGTGGTCGGCGATGCGTTCGATATCGGTGACGATGAAGAGCATCGAGACGAGGGAGCGGAGGTCGGTTGCCATGGGCTGCTGGGAGGCGATGACGAAGATGCAGCGCTCTTCGATCTCGAAACGGCGGGCATTGATGCGCTTGTCGTCTTCGATGATCTTTTGGGAACGCGGGAGGTCGCCGTCGCGGAGCGCGTCCATGGCATCGAGGAGTTGTTTTTCCGCCATTGAGCCAAGCGCAAGGACACTGTCCTGGAGTTGATCGATCTCCTTGTGAAAGAGCTCCCGCGTCATGGAAGGCGCCTTCTAGCCGAATCGGCCGCTGATGTAATCCTCGGTCCGTTTGTCCGTTGGATTCGTGAATAGCCGCTGGGTAGCGCCGAATTCGACGAGGTGGCCAACGCGGCTTTCCTCGGCCAGCATGAACGCCGTGAAGTCGGACACCCGTGCAGCTTGCTGCATATTATGCGTGACGATGACGATCGTGTAGTCCTGCACGAGTTCACGCATCAAGTCTTCGATTTTGAGCGTGGCGACGGGGTCGAGCGCAGAACACGGCTCGTCCATGAGCACCACTTCCGGCTGCACAGCAATGGCGCGGGCAATGCAGAGCCGCTGTTGCTGGCCGCCCGAAAGCGCGATGCCCGGCTTCTTGAGGTCGTTCTTCACTTCGTCCCAGAGTGCAGCCGCCTGGAGTGCCGATTCGACGCGGTCGCTGATTTCGCTGCGGGAGCGCACGCCCATGAAGCGCAGGCCGGCGGCCACGTTTTCGGCGATAGACATCGTGGGGAAGGGGTTCGGCTTCTGGAACACCATGCCGATGCGCTGGCGCACGCGCACCGGGTCGACGCCCGGTTCGTAGATGTCCTGGCCCTCGAGCAGCACCTGTCCTTCGACCCGGGCGCCGGGTGCGAATTCGTGCATGCGGTTGAAGCAGCGGATGAGGGTGGACTTGCCGCAACCGGAGGGCCCGATGAGGGCCGTGACGGCGTTCGCCTTGATGTTCATGCTCACGCCTTCGACGGCGAGCTTCGGGCCGTAGTAGGCGTTGAGGTTCCGGACTTCGATAGCGAAGCGGGTGGCGCCGGTTTCGGCGCCGTTGGGGGAGACTGCCGCCGTGGACGCGGGCGCTTCGTTCGCGTCCACGGCCGGGTCCGGCGTTTTTCGCGTCTTTACTCCAAGCATTGAGCCTCCTAGCTCCGGACGGTTACGCGCGTCCCGAAGAGCGCACGCACGGCGAGGCTTATCACGAGGATAACAGCCACAAGAATCAGGCTCATGGCCCATGCCTGCTCGTGCCAGTAGTCGTAGGGCCCCACCGCGTAGACGTAGATGCGCAGCGGCAGGGCATCCATGGCGTGGAAGATGTCGGTCGAATAGAACTGGTTTCCCAGCGAGGTGAAGAGCAGCGGCGCGGCCTCCCCGGCGATGCGCGAAAGGGCGAGCATGACGCCCGTGATGATCCCGGGGATGGCTGTCGGAAGGACGATGCGGACGGTGGTCTTCCAGCGCGGGGCGCCGAGCGCGAGCGCGGCCTCGCGGATGGAACGTGGCACCAGCAGCACCATCTCTTCGGTGATGCGCGCAACGATGGGCAGCAGGATGACGGCGAGCGCGAGCGCCCCGGCGATCGCCGAGAACTGCTTCTGCGGCAACACGACGAGACCGTAGATGAAGAGCCCGACCGTGATCGATGGGATGCCGGCCATGACGTCGACCAGGAAGCGGATCACGGTGCCGGCGCGATTCTGGCCGTATTCGGCGAGAAACACCCCGCAGCCAATGGCGATGGGCACGCCAATGGCCAGCGCGAGCCCGACCATGATGGCGCTCCCCATGATCGCGTTGCGCACGCCGCCGCCGGGCTTGCCCGGGCGGTTCGGGTCGTCGGCCAGGAGCTCGAGGTTCAAGCCGCCGATCCCCTCCTTGAGGATGTAAAAGAGGATAAGGAAGAGCGGCACGACCGCGATGAGCGCGGCGAGCACCATGACGCCCGTCATCACGCGGTCCACCAGGCGGCGGCGCCGGTAGAGTCTGGACGTTTCGGGCGAAAGGCTGGGCGAGATCATTCCACCACCGCGATGCGCCGGCCGCGCGTCACACGCCAGACCAGGAGGCGCGCGCCGACGTTGATGAAGAACGTGATGACGAGCAGCAGGAGCGCGACTTCGATGAGAGCCGCACGGTGCATGTCGTTTTCGACCTCGGTGAACTGGTTCGCGATGACGCTGGCCATCGTGTAGGCGGGGTCGAAGATGGTGTTCGGGATGCCCACGCGGTTCCCGATGACGAGCGTGACGGCCAGGGTTTCGCCGACCGCGCGGGCCAGGCCGAGGATGGCCGCGCCGAGGATGCCCGAGCGGGCGTAGGGTAGGACCGCGTAGCGGATCATCTCCCAGCGGGTCGCGCCGAGGGCGAGGACGCCCTCGCGCTGGCTGTTCGGCACGGCGGCGATGACGTCGCGCGAGACGGCCATGACGGTCGGCAGGATCATGACCGTGAGGATGATGCAGGCGGAGAAGATGCCCGTGATGAGCGGCGTGCCATCGAAGAACGGGATCCAGCCGAGGGTGCTCGTGATCAACGGGCCGAGGTGGTCGCGGATGAAGGTGCCGAGCACGAAGATGCCCCAGAGGCCGTAGACCACGCTGGGAATAGCTGCGAGCAATTCGACGAGGTAGGACACCGGGCGAGCCACCCGGCGGGGCGCGATCTCCACGAGGAACAGCGCCACGAGCACGCCGATGAGCGTCGCCAGCACCAGCGCGACCACGGAGGTGATGCCGGTGCCGACGATGAAGGCGCCCGCCCCGAACGTTTCGCGCGGCGGGTCCCAGGTGGTTTCCCAGATGAAGGGTAACCCGAATTCGCGGATGGAGGGCCATGCGCGCCGCGTAAGCTCCCAGAAGAGCCCGAAGATGACGAGCACGATCACGGCTGCAGCCGCTGTGACGAGCGCCGTGAACACCCAGTCGCCAGGCTTCAGGCGGTTCTTGAGCGGGAGCACCGCGAACGGCCGTCCGGTTCGGCTGCCCTCAATTGCCATCAGGCCCTCCAATGGCCGGCGCCCGGGCCGCAGGTGCGGCGGCGGGCGCGTTCGGCGCGTTCGTCTTGTTCGCGGCTAACCGAGAGCCGGCTTGCCGCCATCGCAGGTAATCCCGGCGAGTGTTTCGTTGACGCGGTTGCGGGCGCTCTCGGGGAGCGGGGCGTAGTGCAGCTCCGCGGCGAGGCCGGCCGCTGCCGGGTCGTTGTAGGCCCAGTTCAGAAAGTGCGCGAGCGGGGTCATCGCCGAGCACTTCCCCGAACTCTTCGGGACGAGCAGGTAGGTGAACGACGCGATCGGGTATGCGCCGGCGCCTTCGGGGTCGGTGATCGACACCCGGTAATCGTCGGGCAGCGCGGCGTTAGCCGCCGCAGCGCTGGTAGATTCGATGCTCGGCGTGATGAACTCGCCTGCGCGATTCTTTACGTTCGCGAACGGGAGATCGTTCTCGATGGCGTAGTTGAGCTCGACGTAGCCAATGCTGTTGGGGGTCTGGCGCACCGCGTTCGTGACGCCTTCGTTGCCCTTGCCGCCCTGGCCGGTGGGCCAGTTCGGGTTCTTGTTGGCGCCGACGCGGTTGGCCCACTCGGGGCTCACCTTCGTCAGCCAGTCGGTGAACACGAAGCTTGTGCCGGAGCCGTCGGAGCGGTGCACGACCTGGATGTCGTCGCCCGGCAGCTCCACGCCGGGGTTCAGACTGGCGATGGCCGGGTCGTTCCACTTCGTTATTTCGCCGAGGTAGATGCCCGCAACGGCCGGCCCATCGAGCCGGAGAGGCACATCGGCGTCTGCGAGGTTGTACGTCACGACGACCGCACCGAGGACGGTTGGCAGGTGCTGGGTGTCGGCGGCTGCGGCGAGTTCCTCATCGCTCATCGGGGCGTCGGACGCACCGAAATCCACCGTACCAGCGGTGAACTGCTGGATGCCACCACCCGAGCCGATGCTCTGGTAGTTGATGCGCACGTTCTTCGCGACGGAGTGGTTGTACTCGTCGAACCAGGCCTGGTAGAGGGGAGCGGGGAAGGTCGCCCCGGCTCCGGTGAGGTCGGCGTTGTCATCGCGGCCGGAATCGGTCGGGATGGCGCCGGGCCGGAGGTCCACCGCCTGGGTGGCAGTGGCGGAAGTCGCGTCCGGGGAGCCGGCCGGTGTGGGATCGTCGCCACCGCCGCCGCAGGCTCCCAACAGGAGTCCCGCGAGCGGGATGAGCGCCAGCCCGAGGCGCCAGCGCAGCCGGGGATGCGAATGCATCGTCATGCAGGTGTGGTTCTCCTTCGATACGAGCTGAAGGACGTCCTCTTCAGCGCGACGGTAAAACCGGCTGTTTAACGGGCGATTAATCGCCGCGGCGAACGGGATTCGGGGCGGAAAAGCAGTTCGTTACGGGTTAGCGGCCGTTTTACAGAACGTTTGCGAACGCCGGGAGCGGCGCTTACCCGTCCTCGTCATACTTCGGTGCGAACGGTGGGTGATGACGGCCACACCCGACCGGACACCCCTCTGGTTGTGCTCGGGGGTCTCCGGCACGCCGACCCCGACTCGCGAAAGCGAGTGGCGTGCCCGGGGCCCCCGGCGCATACTTGGCACTGGCGCCTGCACCGTTCCACCCGCGAGGTGCGTTTTCCTCTATGGCCCAGAAAATTCTCGTGGTCGACGACGAACAGAACATCCGCGACCTTGCCGCGCTGTACCTCGAAAAAGAGGGGTTCGCCGTGGAGACGGCGGCGAACGGCATGGAAGCGCTCACCCGCTTCGACGAGATCCAGCCCCAGATGGTCATTCTGGACGTGATGATGCCGGGGATGACGGGCTTCGACGTCTGCCGCGAGCTTCGCCGCGAGCACGATGTGCCCATCCTCATGCTCACCGCCCGCAGCGACGACGTCGACAAGATCGTCGGGCTCGAACTCGGCGCCGACGACTACATGACCAAGCCGTTCAACCCGCGGGAGATGGTGGCGCGCGTGAAGGCGATCCTGCGGCGCTTCGAAGGAGGCCGGAAGCCCCAGAACGCCATCACCGTCGCCAACCTGGCCGTCGACAAGGCACGGCGCGAAGCTCGCATCGATGGGGACCTCATCCAGCTCCGCACGAAGGAGTTCGACCTGCTGGTGGCGCTGGTGGAGAACCCGGGCATCGCGCTCACCCGCGACCAGCTGCTCGAAAACGTGTGGGGCTACGACTATCCCGGCGAGACGCGGACGGTCGACGTGCACGTGCAGCACCTGCGGTCGAAGCTGGCAGGGGCGAAGGTTCAGATAGAAACGCTGCGCGGCGTGGGCTACAAGCTGATCGAAACCGCACGCTAGCCGACACTTACCCCGGGACGAGTTTCCGATGGGCAGCCTCCAGGTCCGCCTGTTCCTCACGTATTTCGTGATTATTGGGGTCACGCTGGGGCTGACTGCGCTCAGCCTCTTCCTTCTGCTGGGCGGTTACCGGGACTCCATCTCCTACGGGAACCTCGAGGATGTCGGCGCGCTCATCAACGAGCAGGCACGCCTCGAAATCCAGAACGGGATGGCCAACGGCGCGGGCAGCGGAAGCGAAACACCGCCGCCAGGCAGCGCCAACGAAGTCGACGACCAGGGCGAGCTCCTGCTGCTGCTCAGCCAGTTTCTGAACCGCCGCGAGGCCGATGGCTCGTTCGGCCAGACGTCGGTCGCGGTGGTGGACAGCTCCGGCCGGGTGCTCCAGGCTGCGAGCCAGGTGCCGCTCGAGGGCGCCGTCGTGCGCAACCTCAAGCTCCCGGCCGATGAGGCGCCCCCATCGGAGCGCGAACCGCGCCGCTGCCGCCTCGACGTGCCGAGCGCGCCCGACCTCCTGTGCGTGTCGATGGCGCTGGGTGACCCGGTGCTCCAGGCGTTCCCGGACACCGATGCGGCGGCGATCATCGTGGCCCAGCCGGCCGCGGGGCTGGGCGAAGTGCTCGGCGACCTGATGCCGCGGCTGCTCTTCTCGGGGCTTAT
>JBLNCO010000095.1:0-8063 GCA_050260715.1 Hyphomicrobiales bacterium
GTTCGGCATCGAAGGCGGAGGCTTCGGCGATGTGGTGCTCCACGAACCAGGCGGCCACCGTCGGCCCGGATTCGCCCGGCGCGCCGTGCACCGCGAGGCCGGCGGGCTTATCGATGACAACCAGCCAGTCGTCTTCGAAGAGCACAGGGATGTCGACATCGACGTGGGGCGACGGGTGCTCGACGGGCGGGACTTCGAGCGCGAGGCGGTCGCCGGCCGAGACCTGCGCCGCCTTGCGTGCGGGTGCGGCGTTGACTTCGACGTGGCCGGCTTCGATCAGGCGTTGCAGGCGTGCGCGGCTGAGGTCGGGGCAGAGGCGCGCAAGGACAGCATCGAGGCGCCCGGCGCGGTCGGCTACGAACTCTCGCCGCTCGCCGGTTCCTTCGAATCCCACAGCATGGTCCATAACAGGAGGAGCACCCCAATCGTGATGCACGAATCGGCGACGTTGAACGCGGGGAAGTTGGGAACCTTGATGAAGTCGACCACTTCGCCCGAACGGAGCCGGTCGATGAGGTTCCCGATGGCGCCGCCGAGCATGAGCGCGAGACCGGCGCGCATGAGGGGATGCGCGAAGCCGGGGTTGAACAGGTAGATGAGAATCGCGGTCATGCCAATGATGCTGGTGACCGCCAGCAGCGGGCCGGCATCCTGGAACATGCCGAACGCAGCTCCGCTGTTCGTGATATGGACAAGCCGGACGAGGCCGAGGTCGAGCTTCTCGTCGCCGAGGTCGATCCATGAACGGATGATCCACTTGGTGAGCTGGTCGGCGCCGACAGCGGCAGCGGCGAGCAGCAGGAACCAGGCATCGGAGGGGCGAAGCGCGATCCGGCCGCGCGGCGCGGAAGCAGGCTCGCGGGCCGAGGCATCTTCCATCGGGACCATGGTAGGCGAAAGGCGGGCCGGGGGCACGGTCCGGTTTGGGCGCATGAACCGGACGGCTCTAGAACATATGTGTTGACAGTCGAACATCCGTTCCCGTATGCTTCCCGCACTTCAGAACGGATGTGCTGACATGGTCCACCCCGTGCTTACGGTCCTCTTCGACTCCTTCCTCATTGGCTCCGCGCTGACCGTGCTGGCGGGCATGGCCGCCGAATACCGGGCGTCTCGGGTGGCGGCGATCGGCGGGCGCGGCACGCGGCCGGAGCAGCCGATCCGGCGCCCGGTGCGCCTGCGGCGGCGGATGGCGGCGGGGAGCGTAGGGAAGGGAGCGGGTTTCCGGCGGCGAATGGCTGCCTAGTTGGCGCGGCGGAGCGGGAGCGGCTCGACGTTCTTGCTGCGGCGCTCGGCGGCCCGGGCGACGCTTCGCACCCCGCGGATGATCTCGATGCGCGACAGGAGGCGCGAGAGTTGCTCGATGCCGGTTGTCTCGAGCGTGGCGAGCACGCTGACGGAGCCATCGCCGTTTTCGACCGTGCGCACGCCAACCATGTTCACCTTCTCGTCGGTGACGACGGTGGTGATATCGCGGAGGAGGCCGACGCGATCCCAGGCCTCGATGTGGACGGCGACCGGGTAGAGCTTGGTGGCGTTGCCCCACTCGACTTCGACGATGCGTTCGCGCTCGTCGCTGTCGATGAGGTTCAGGACGTTATGACAATCGGCGCGATGGACCGTCACGCCTCGGGTGCGGGTGACGTAGCCGACAATCTGGTCGCCGGGTACGGGGTTGCAGCAGCGGGCAATGGTCGTCAGCAGGTTGCCAACGCCGAGCACGCGCATCGAGGGCGAACCGATAGTGGCAGGCGCCTGCTTCTGTGGAAGCGCCGGTGCTGGCTCTTCCTCCGCCGCCTCCTCCTCCTGGATGAGCTGCCCGAGCCGCCGGGCGATGGAGCTGGTGCTGATACCGCCGTAGCCGAGCGCGGCGAGGAAGTCGTCGAGCGTGGCGAAGTTGAAGAGCTGGAGGATCTGGTCCTGCCGCTCGCTGAGGTCGACGCCGAGGCGGCGCATCTCCTTTTCGAGCAGCTCCCGGCCGTGCTGGATGTTGTCGACACGCTGCTGGCGCCGGAACCACTGGCGGATCTTTTCGCGGGAGTGGCTCGTACGGACGTAGCCGAGGTTGGGGTTCAGCCAGTCGCGCGAGGGGCCCTTACTGGCCCGGCTGCGCATGATCTCCACGACGTCGCCCGTGCGCAGCGTGGCGTTGAGGGCCACCATCCGGCCGTTGACCTTCGCGCCAACCGTCTGGTGGCCGAGGTCGGTGTGGATGCGGTAGGCGAAGTCGAGCGGCGTGGCGCCCGCGGGCAGGTCGAGCACCTCGCCCTTGGGCGTGTAGACGAACACCTGGTCGTGGAAGATGTCGGTCTTGACGGTCTCCACGAACTCCTCGGCGCCGGCGAGGTCGCGCTGCCAGTCGAGGAGCTGTCGGAGCCAGGCGATGCGCTCCTCGTCGCGGCCCTGCTGGCGTGTGCCCTCCTTGTAGCGCCAGTGGGCGGCAACACCGTATTCGGCCACGCGGTGCATCTCGTGGGTACGGATCTGGATCTCAAGCGGACGGCCGTTCAGCGCCACCACGGTGGTGTGGAGCGACTGGTACATGCTGTCCTTGGGATTCGCGATGTAATCGTCGAACTGGCCCGGGATTGGCCGCCAGAGGGCGTGGACTACGCCCAGCGCGTGATAGCACTCGGCGACGTCGTCGACGAAGACGCGGACCGCGAGCAGGTCGTAGATCTGGTCGAACGACTTCGACTGGTGCTGATAGCGCTGCATCTTCTGGTAGATGCTGTAGATGTGCTTCGCGCGGCCGGTGACCTCCGCCTGGATGCCCGCAGCTTCGAGATGCTCGCGGAGTGTGGCGCTCACCTCCTCGACGTAGCGCTCGCGGGCCTCGCGCTTGGAGGCGAGGAGCTCGGCGATTTCGCGGTACTTTTCGGGCTCCAGGTAGCGAAAGGCGAGGTCTTCGAGCTCCCACTTGATCTGCCAGACGCCGAGGCGGTTCGCGAGCGGGGCGTAAATCTCGAGCGTTTCGCGGGCGATGCGGCGCTGCTTTTCGACGTTGAACGCCCAGAGCGTGCGCATGTTGTGGAGGCGGTCGCAGAGCTTGATGAGGACCACGCGGATGTCCTCGGCCATGGCGAGGAACATCTTCCGCAGGTTCTGCGCCTGCACGCCGTCGCGGGCGGACTGGTCGGTGGGCTCGAAGCGCATGGGGAGCTTTTCGAGCTTGGTCAGGCCGTCCACGAGCTTCGCGACATCCGTGCCGAACTTCTCGGAGAGCTCCTCGTTGCGGACGGCGCAATCCTCCTGGACATCGTGGAGGAGGGCGGCGGCGATCGCGTTCTGGTCGAGTTCCAGTTCGGCGACGCTCCAGGTCACGGCGAGGGGATGGGTGATGTAGGGGTCGCCGGTGCGGCGCACCTGGCCGCTATGGCAGGCGGCGGCGAAGTCGTAGGCCTGGCGGACGATTTCGAGGCGCTCAGCGGGGAGGTACTGCGAGGCACGATTGATGATGGAGTCGAAGTCGACGCCTCCAGCAGCAGTCACATCCTGCGTGCGTGCCTGCAAATGTTCCTCTTTGCCCGGGGCCGCTTGGTCATCCTATTCTACCACGTAGAGCGGCGCCGAACGAAAACAGGGACTCCCCATGAGCAGCCGATTCCAGGCACCTCGCGGCACGCAGGACGTGCTGCCCGATATGCAGCCCTACTGGGCGCAGGTCAACGACGCCATCCGCGAGGTCACGCGCCTCTTCGGCTACCGGCGCATCGATACCCCCGCCTTCGAACAGGCGGAGCTCTTCGAAAAGGGCAGCGGCGATACGACCGACGTGGTCGAGAAGGAGATGTACGTCTTCGAGGATCGAGGCGGCGAGAAGCTGGCGCTCACGCCCGAGGGGACGCCCGCGATCGCCCGCGCGTACCTGGAACACGGCATGGCGAGCTGGCCGCAGCCGGTCCGGCTGTACACGACGCACGCCATGTTCCGCTACGACCGCCCGCAGAAAGGGCGGTACCGGCAGCACACGCAGTTCGACTGCGAGGTCATCGGGTCGGCGAGCCCGCTGGTCGATGCGGAGGTCATCGAGCTGCTGTGGCGGCTGTACGAGCGGCTCGGGTTGCGCAACCTGGAGGTCCGGCTGGGCTCGATCGACGACCCCGGGCCGCGCCGCGCGTACGTGCAGCGGCTCAAGGAGTACTACCGCCCTCACCTCGACAAGCTCTCCGAAGACAGCCGCCGGCGCTTCGACCGGAACCCGTTGCGGCTGCTCGACAGCAAGGACGAACGGGACCTGCCCTACAAGGAGGGCGCACCGAAGCTCATCGACCAGCTGAGCCCCGAGGCGGCCGCGCACCAGCAGGTGGTCCAGCAGGCGCTGGACGCGGCAGGCATCCCGTTTCGCATGGACCCGCTGCTCGTCCGGGGGCTCGACTACTACAACCGGACCGTGTTCGAGATCGTGCCCGCCGACGACGAGCGCGCGCAGAGCACGATCGGCGGCGGCGGGCGGTACGACGGTCTGATGGAGATCCTCGGCGGTCCGCCGACGCCCGCGGTGGGATTTGGCAGCGGCATCGAGCGCATCATCCTGGAGATGGAGCGCAACGAAGTGGTCCCCGAGGCGCCGCCGGCGCCCGAGGTGTTCGTCGTGCACCGGGCCGAGGGCTCGCACCGGCCCGCGGTCGCGCTGGCGAACAAGCTGCGGGTGCGCGATATCGGCGTGCTGGTGGGCGAAAGCGAGCGGTCGATGAAGTCCCAGCTGCGGGCAGCGAACTCGCACGCGGCCCGCGTGGCGCTGATCATCGGCGAGGATGAGCTGGCGAACGGCACGGTCGTGGTGAAGGACCTCTCCAGCGGCGGCGAACAGGAGACGGTGCCGCTCGCCGAGGCGCCGGCTGCCGTGGCACGGGTGCTGGGCCGGGCGCCCTGAGCATCTCCGCGCCGGGTGAGCTTTCGCAGGTGAGTTAGCGGCGGGCGCCGCGGATGGTGTTCGTGCAGGCGCCGGTGAAGATGTTCGCCTGGAGCTCGATGTCATCGGCGTCGCGGACCCACGTGACGCGCCGGTCCTCGCGGCGGAACCACTGCGCCTGGCGGCGGGCGAGGCGGCGGGTGGCGCGCTTCGTCTCGGCGATCGCCTCTTCGAGCGAGAGGTCGCCGCGGAGGTAACGCGCGATTTCCGCGTAGCCGATGGACGACAGCGATGGCGCCGCTGGGTCGAGGCCGGAGTCGAGCAGGCGGCGCACCTCGTCGGCGAACCCGGCTTCGAACATGGCGTCGACGCGGCGGTCGATGCGGGCGTCGAGCTCTTCGCGGGGAACATCGATGCCGAAGAGCAGGTACTCAAAGTCGGGCTGGCCGTGCGTCTGCCAGGTGGAAATGGGGACACCCGTGTGGTGGTAGACCTCGAGCGCGCGGATGACCCGGCGGACGTTGCGGGCATCGATGCGCTCGGCGGCGATGGGGTCGACCGCGGCGAGGCGGCCGTGGAGTGCTGTGTGGCCTTCGCGTTCGGCGACGGCGGCGAGCTCGCCGCGGAGCGCGGGGTCCGGCGCGACCTCGGGGACCTGCCAGTCTTCGAGGAGGGCCCAGACGTACTGGCCGGTGCCGCCGACCACCCAGGCGAAGGTGTCGCGGCGCCAGATGTCCTCCAGCGCCGCCTTCGCGTCCTGCTTGTAGCGGGCGAGGCTGTAGGTCTCGGCAGGGTCAGCGATGTCGAAGAGGTGGTGGCGGACGCTCCGGAAATCCGAGGGGGCGGGCTTCGCGGTGCCGATATCCATGCCGCGGTAGATTTGGCGGCTGTCGGCGTTCACGATTTCGCCGCCGAGCCGCCGTGCCAGCTCGAGTGCGATGGCGGACTTGCCGGACGCGGTCGGGCCGACGATGGCGACGAGGCGGCGAAGCATCATTTCGGCGCCGCCGCGACGATGCGGGCGAACTGGTCGGCCTTCAGCGACGCGCCGCCGACGAGCGCGCCGTCGATGTCGGGCTGGGCCAGGAGCTCGGCGGCGTTTTCGGCGTTCACGCTGCCACCGTACTGGATGCGGATGGCGTCGGCGGTGTCGCCGCAGAGTTTGCGCAGTTCGCCGCGAATGAAGGCGCAGGCCTCCTGGGCGATGCCGGGCGTGGCGGTTTCGCCGGTGCCGATGGCCCAGACGGGCTCGTAGGCGATGGTGAGGCGCGGCGAGAGCGCGAGGCCGCCGAGACCTTCGCGGACCTGGCGCGCGAGCACGCTCTCCGTCTGGCCGGCGCGGCGCTGTTCGAGCAGCTCGCCGACGCAGACGATGGGGTCGAGCTTCGAGTCGAGGACGGCGGCGAGCTTGCGATGCACCCACTGGTCGGTTTCGGCGAAGAGCTGGCGGCGCTCGCTGTGCCCGATGATGACGTACCGGCAGTAGTCCTCAAGCATGGGGACGCTCACTTCGCCCGTGAACGCGCCCTTCGGCTCCCAGTAGACATCCTGGGCGCCGAGCCCGACATCCGAGCCGGCGAGGGTCTCGGCGACGGGCGCAAGGTGCGGGAATGGCACGCAGACGGCGACGTCGCAGGACGCACCGGCGCTCTCCTTCGCGACCGCCCGGGCGAGTTCGACGGCTTCCGCGCGTGAGGTGTTCATCTTCCAGTTGCCGGCGATGAAGGGTCGTCGCATGTCAGGCCCCGTACTTCTGGAATCGCATGGCGTGTGCCATGGCGAGTGGCATCACGTCGACCGCCGGGAATATCCCGAGGCTGCCCTTCAGGCACTCCTGTTCGTTGAAGCCCTTCGCGTTGCCTTCGCGGCAGTACTGCGAATGCAGAAGGAAGGGCACCGGATGCCACGAGTGGGCGGCCATGAGTGCGGGCGTCGAATGGTCGCCGGCGATCATGAGGACATCGGCCCCAAGGTCGAGGAACTGCGGGACGTAGGAGTCGAATTCGGCGAGCGCATGGCACTTGCGCTCGAAGTCGCCGTCCTCGCCGGCAGCGTCGGTCTTCTTGTAATGCACGAAGAAGTAGTCGAATTCGTCCCAGCGTTCTCGGATGACGTGGAGTTGCTCCTCGAGGCCGCCGGGGCAGGCGAGCGCCTGCATCCCTGCGAGCTTCGCGAGCCCTCGGTACATGGGGTAAACGGCGAGGGCGGCCGCGCGGAGCCCCCAGATCTCGGGGAACTGCGGCAGCGATGGGTATTTCGCGAACCCGCGAAGCACGAGCCCGTTCGCGGGGGCGGCGTCGGCGAGGATCGCGTGCGCCTTCTCGACGAACTGGTTCACGAGGCTGGCGGTGCGCTCTGAGGCGGGATCGGCGCCGCGGGCGGGGAGCGGCGGGAGGCCGACGCGCTGGGGGTCGGTCGTGCTGACGGCATCGCCGAGGCCCTTGCCGCGGAGGACGAGCACGAAGCGGTGTTCGCGGACGGGCTCGACGAAGATTTCGACGCCATCGAGCGAGATTTCGCGGAGGCGTTCGACGAGCTTCGACGAGATTTCCGTGGCGACGCGGCCGGCGCGGCGGTCGCTGATGTTGCCGTTTTCGCCGAGGGTGCAGAAGTTGCCACGGGCGGCGACGTCGTCGGGGCCGAGATCAAAGTCGATGCCGACGGCTTCGAGAACGCCGCGGCCGATGTCGAAGGCGTAGGGGTCGTAGCCGAAGAGCGCGAGGTGGCCGGGCCCCGAACCGGGCGTGATGCCGGCCCCAACGGGGGTCGAAAGGCCGACCTCCGACTGGGTGGCGAGGCGGTCGAGGTTCGGGATGTCGGCCTGTTCGAGCTCGCTGCGCAGCGTGGCGACGCGCGGCAGGCCGCCGAGGCCATCGAGCACGCAGAGGACGATTTTCGTCGTGTTGGGTTGAGCGAGACGTTTAGCGAGTTCGAGGTCCACGATGCTTTACCTTACCCGCCCGCGCGGGACGGGACGACTGCGGAGTTGGTGCGCCGAAGCGCTCGGCGAGCTTCTGCGGGTTGCGGATGCTGAGCGTGAGCCGTTCGGCGCGAAGGGGAATGAGGCGGGGCACGAGCCACACGCGAATCGGGTCGCGGAGCGAGAGCTCGGCGACGTCGCCCCAGGCGCTCACGAGCGCGACTTCGCCCGCGAAGTTTGTGCGCAGCCCGAGGCCCCCGAGGATGTTCCGGTGCTTTACGCGCACGC
>JBLNCO010000096.1:0-4293 GCA_050260715.1 Hyphomicrobiales bacterium
TGGGCTACCGCCCGGCAGTTGTCAGCCCGGCACGACCAACTGTGACGGGTTCGCGATGCCGAACCGGGCAGTTCACACGCCCGCTGCCGGGGATGCCGTCGGCGATTCCCACATGCCCACCACGCCGGCCTTGCGCAGCTCGTCGATTGCGGCTTCGTCGAGCCCAAGCTCCGCCGAAAGCACCTCGGCGGTGTGTTCGCCGAGCAGCGGCGCCCGCACCATGTCGACCTCGGAGCCGCTCAGGTGCACGGGCGGCGCGAGCATCTCGACCGGCCCATACGTGGGGTGTTCGATGGTGCGGATCTGGTTGCGGGCCTGCAGGTGCTTGTCGCGGAAGATGTCGTCGCTGTCGTAGGCGGCGCTACAGGGGACGCCGGCCGCGCCGAGCGTCTCCATGACCTCGAACTTGGGCCGCTGCGAGGTCCACTTCGCGATCTCGCCGTACAGCTCATCGCCGTGCGCGATGCGGGCGCGGATGTTCTCGAAGCGCGGTTCGTGGTTCAGGTCGGGCCGGCCGATCGCGATGGTCAGGGAGTCCCACATGCGGTCGGTGACGACCATGATGAACGCCCAGTCGTTCGGGCCGCCGCCGGCGCAGGGGTACAGGTCAGTCGGCGGGATGCCGAGCTTGTTGCCGCGCCGCGGCACGGGCCCTGGCCGCCGCTGGCGGAGCGAGAGCTGCTGGCGCATGAAGTTCGTGATGGTCTCCTGCATGGCGATTTCGACCATCTGGCCCTGGCCGGTGCGCTGGCGCTGGATGTAGGCGGCGAGGATGCCCATGCAGGCATGCATCCCGGAGCCGGTGTCGCCGACGGTGGCGCCGGGCTTCATCGGCGGGCCATCCGGGTCGCCGGTCACGCTGAACGCCCCGCCGGCCGCCTGCGCGACCCAGTCGAACGTCTTGAACCCGGCGTAGGGGCCGTGCGTCCCGTAGCCCTTAATGGTCGCGTAGATAAGCGGCGGGTGGACCTGGCGCAGGGTGTCGTAACCCAGGCCGAGCTTTTCCATGGTGCCGAGGGTGAAGTTTTCGACCACGACATCGAAGCGCGGCAGGAGCTGCAGGAAGAGCTCGCGGCCAGCGTTGCTGCGGAGGTCGATCGCCACGCTGCGCTTGTTGTGGTTGAAGCTGAGGAAGTAGAGCGAATCGTGCTCACCGCCTTCGGTGCCGCGGCCCGGGTCGCCGCGCCCGGGCGGTTCGACCTTCACGACGTCCGCACCGAACCAGGCGAGGTACTGCGTGCAGGTCGTTCCCGCTTCGTACTGCGTCAGGTCGAGGACCCTCATCCCATCGAGTGCAGCCATGATGACCTCCGAGGGGTGGTCCGGCCGCTGGGGACGGCGCGGGCGCACCAGTGCCCGCCAGCCTACCCCACCGCGCGCCCGGATTTCACCTTTGGGGAGGGCTGGCGGCTCAGTTCACGCGCGGGTCGACAGGAGTGAACGCGAACATGGCAAGCTTGCCGCGCTGGCGGAGGAGCACGTCACGCCAGAGGCTCTCCGGGTGCTCGGGGAAGGCGTCGGCGGGTGAGGAGTCGACCACGAACCACGCTTCCTGTTCGACTTCGGCCTCGAGCTGGCCGGCGCCCCAGCCGGCATAGCCACTGAACACGCGCAGCGACTGGAAGTCGTCGATGGGCAGCTCGCCGGGGCTGAGCCGCAGGTCGACGAGGCCGATTCCATCGGTCATGTGCGTGAACCCGGGCGTCTCGCGCTGCGAGAGGCTCCAGCCGACCCCGATGGCCGCCGTGGGTTCGACGGGGCCGCCGGAGAAGATGACCCCGGGCCGCACGGCCACCGGCGACCAGGCCGGCAGCACCGCTTCCACGGGCAGCTCGAGTGCGCGGTTCACCACGAGCCCGAAGGCGCCATTCTCGTCGTGCATGAGGACGAAAACGACGGTGCGGTGGAAATTGGGGTCCTCGAGTTTCGGGGTGGCTACGAGCAGCTTGCCGGTGAACGACGTGCCCATAGCCCGATCATGGCATCCGCGGCCGGGCAGGGGAATGGCCCGGAGCGCGGCCGGGCTCGCGTGGCCGTCGCAGCCGCGCGGCAGCTAGACTCGATCATTCGCTCACAGGAGACCTGTACATGCGGTTTAGTTTCTGGCCCGGCCCGAACAACAGCTGGGAGGACACGCTGGCTCTCTGCCGCCACGCCGAGGAGACCGGCTGGGATGGCATCTGGTACGCGGACCACTTCATGCCGAACGCGGCCGACACGAGCGGGCCCACGTCGGAGTGCTGGACCACGCTCGCCGCGCTCGCGGTCCTGGTGCCGCGCGTCCGGCTCGGGCCGCTGGTAACCGGGAACACCTACCGTAACCCAGCGGTGCTCGCGAAGATGGCCGCGAACGTGGACATCCTCTCGGGCGGGCGCCTGGTCCTCGGCCTGGGGTCGGGCTGGCAGGAGAACGAGCACGCCGCCTACGACATCCCCTTCTACACCATCGGCGGCCGTCTGCGGCGGCTCGAAGAGGCGTGCGAAGTCATCACGCAGCTCTTCGCGAACGAGAAGTCGAACTTCGAGGGGAAGTACTACAGCCTCCGGGATGCGCCACTCGCGCCGAAGCCGCCACGGCCGATCCCGTTGCTTATCGGCGGTGGCGGCGAACAGAAGACGCTTCGGATAGCCGCGAAGTACGCGCAGGAGTGGAACGTCTGGGGCGACCCGGCGCTGTTGCGCCACAAGATGGCGATCCTCGACCGCTACCTCCAGGAGGAGGGCCGAGACCCGCGCTCGGTCCAGCGGGCGGCGAACGCCCTGCTCGTGCTCAGCGCCGACGCGGCGGCGGTCGACCGCGTCCGGGCGTCGGGTCGGCCGGTCATCGGCGGCACGGCGGACCAGGTGGCGGCCACGGTGCAGGAGTACATCGACGCCGGGGTCGACGAGCTGGTGATCCCGGACTTCACGCTCGGCCGCACGGCCGAGGCCAAGCGAGCGGTGATGGACCGCTTCCGGGACGAAGTGATCGCGCGGTTCCGCTAGGCGCGGCGGCGGGCGTCCCGCTTCGCGCCCGGCTCCCGTGATTGCGCCCGCTGGCTAGCCGACCGGCGTTGGATGCAGCGCCGCCGTGAGCGCGGAGATCGCTTCGGCCACACCCTTCTTCCCGCCGTCGAGCATCGCCGAAAGCTGCAGGAACACGTGCGGCATATCCTGGTACTCGCTCAGCGTCGCCGGCACGCCCGCCGCCTTCAGCTTCTGGGCCATCAGGCGGGAGTCGTCGAGCAGCGGGTCGAGCGTCCCGACGATGAGGTGCGCAGGCGGCAGGTTCGACACATCGCCCAGCAGCGGCGAGATGTACGGGTCGGTGGGGTCGGCGCCACCGGAGAGGTAGTGGTCCTTGAACCAGTCCATGGCCTGGATGGTGAGGATGTACCCCTCCCCGTTCGCCTTGTGCGACGGCTTGTCGAAGGCCATGTCGTAGGCGCCATAAATCAGGAGCAGGAGATTCGCGCGCGGCCCGCCGTGGTCGCGGAGCCACATCGCCGAAGCCATCGTGAGGTTCCCGCCCGCCGAATCGCCGCCGATCGCGAAGTTCGAGCCGTCGGCGTTGAGCTCGCCGGCGTGCCCGGCGGCCCACTGGATAGCCGCCACGCAGTCTTCCAGGGCGGCCGGGGCGGGGTGCTCCGGCGCGAGGCGGTAGTGGACACTCACCACGACAACCCCGGCGCCCTCCGCGAATTCGGCGCAGAGCTTGCGGTGGGTGTTCGGGCTGCCGATGACCCAACCCCCGCCGTGCAGGAACACGAGCATCGGGAAGGGCCCGGTGCCCTGCGGCGTGAACACCTTGATCGGGATCTCGCCGGCCGGGCCCGGGATCGTGCGGTCGGTGACCGTTACGGTTGCGGGCATCGGCTGGTTGAACGCCTCGAAGTTCACTTCGGCCCCGGCGCGGGCTTCCGCGGCGGGCTGTTCCCACATCGCGGGAGCGTTTCCGGTGGCGGCCTGCGCGGCCATCATCTGCAACAGGGCCTCGACCTGCGGGTCCATCATCTACCTCTCTGACGGATGTTCGACGGAGTGTACGCGACCAAATGCCGGCGCGCGCTAGCTCCCGCCGGTGACCGGAAGGATCGCCCCGGTCGTGTAGGAGGAGGCATCGGAGGCGAAGTAGAGCGCGGCCCCGACGATCTCCTCGGGCTGGCCGCCGCGGCCGAGGAAGATGGTGCTTTCGGCGCGCTTCTTGAACTCCTCGAGGTCCCAGGCGTGGGAGATATCGGTGAGGAAGGGCCCGGGCATGATGCAGTTCACGCGGACTTTCGGACCGAAGGCGTGGGCGAAGCCGACGGTCAT
>JBLNCO010000097.1:0-4937 GCA_050260715.1 Hyphomicrobiales bacterium
CCTTGTGCGGGAGGGGCGTCGAGGCCCAGACGACGAGGAGCTCGGTCCAGCGAAGGTCGGCGATGGCGTCCTTCTTGGTGCGCTGGCGTTCGACGCCGTCGACGAGCCGCAGCTCAACGCCGCTGCCTTCGAGCAGCGACGAGAGCTCGCGGTGTTTGGTCGCGGTGCCACCGAGGATGAGGAGCCGGCGAAGCCCGGCGCGCTCGCAGGCTTCGGCCATGACCCCCGCTGCCCGGCGGTCGCCGGAGCCGGCGCAGATGTCGCAGTGCGCGGCGTCGGAGGCGAGGACGGGCATCCCATCCCGGGTCCCGGCGACCGCGCGGCACTCATCGGAGCACACCCGCACGACCCGTTCGGCGAGCAGGGCGCTTGCGCGGGCGAGCTTTTCGCGCGAGAGGTTCTTCTTGCGCGGGTTCGTGATGCCGCCCTCTTCGAGAACGGCGCGTGCGGCGGCACGGGCTTCGGGCAGGAACCCTTCGCTCGCGAGGAAGTCATCGATGGTGACGGGATCGCCGGGGCGCGGTGCGGGTTGGGTTCGCTGGCGGCTCATGGCCGGAGACTCGCCGACACTCGCGACACGGCCTGTCGCCCCTAGGCCAGCCGGTTGACCTGCTCGGCGATGTAGTCGATATCCGCGGGCGAGAGCGAGGGGTGCACCGGGAGGCTGAGCACCGAGGCGGCAGCCGCTTCGGTCACGGGCACATGGGCATCGCCGAAGCCGAGCTGCTGCATGATGGGCTGCTGGTGGATCGGCACGGGGTAGTGAATCGCGCTGCCCACGCCCGCCTCCTGGAGGCGTTGCTGAAGCCCGTCGCGGTCCCGTTCGACGCGCACGGTGTACTGGTGGAACACGCAGCGGTCGCCTTCGCGCACGCGGGGCGTCTCGACGGCCGTGATACGCGACGAAAGCGCGGCGGCGTTGGCGATGCGAGCGCGGTTCCAGTCTTCGATGTACTCCATCTGCACGAGGCCGATGGCGGCGGCGAGGTCGGTCATGCGCCAGTTGAGCCCGAAGTGCTCGTGGTAGTAGCGGCGCTCCTGGCCGTGGTGCCGGATGATGCGGGCCTGCTTCGCGATGGCGTCGTCGTTGGTGGTGATGATGCCGCCTTCGCCCGTGGTCATGTTCTTCGTCGGGTAGAAGCTGAAACAACCGGTCCCGAAGGAGCCCACGCGCCGGCCCTGGTGCTCGGCGCCATGGGCCTGGGCGGCGTCCTCGATAAGGGCGAGCTCGTTGTCTTCGCAGATCTCCTGGATTTCGGCGATGCGGGCGGGGTTGCCGTAGAGGTGCACGGGCATGATCGCCTTCGTGCGGTCGGTGATGGCGTCCTCGATGCGATTGGGGTCGAGGTTCAGGTCGAACGGGTCGATATCGGCGAACACCGGCGTGGCGCCGCAGGCGATGATGCTGGTGGCGGTGGCGATAAAGCTGAAGGGCGTGGTGATGACTTCGTCGCCGGGGCCGATGCCGTGTGCCTGGAGCGCGACGATGAGCGCAGCGGTGCCGCTGTTCACGGCAACCGCGTGCTTCACGCCGATGTACTGCGCGAACGCCTGCTCGAATGCCTCCGTTCGGGCCCCCTGGGCGAGCTGGCCGCTATCGAGGACTTCGAGGACCGCGCGCTTTTCGGCTTCGGAGATAAGCGGCCGGGCGACAGGAATGAACGGGCGCTGCGCGGTGGTCATGGCGTTGTCCTTTCGCGGCGGGAAGCCTAATCGTTGGAATCGAGGGTAAGCCCGGATTCGGCGGTGCGGTAGCGGCGGCCACATTCCGGGCACACCAGATCATCGTCGAGGCGACGGGCGCAGACGCACACCCAGCCGGCCTGGCGGGCAGGGTGCCCCATGACGAGCGCGTGGGCCGGCACGTCGCGGGTGACCACCGAGCCGGCGGCGATCAGCGCCCAGCGGCCGATTTCGACGCCGGGGAGGATGACCGAACGCGAGCCAACGGCGGCGCCGTAGCGGACGGTCGCTCCCTGGCACTCCCAGTCGTCGGCGGTCTTGATGGTGCCGTCGGGGTTGATGGCGCGCGGGTAGCGGTCGTTCGTGAAGACGACTTCGGGCCCGACGAACACGCCATCTTCGAGCGTGGTGCCTTCGTAGACGCAGGAGTAGTTCTGGACCTTGCAGTTCGCGCCGACGTGGACATCGGCGCCGATGTAGGCGCCCTTGCCGATGATGCAGCCGGGGCCAATCGTGGCTCCTTCGCGGACCTGGGCCTGGTGCCAGATGCTGGCGCCGGCGCCAATGGTGGCGCCAGGGCTGACCTCGGCCGTTTCGTGTACGCGGAAGTTGTTCAACGGGCGGCGTGCTCCACGGCGGGATCGAAATCGGGCTCGAGCGAGTAGCGGCGGGCGACGAGGTGGATGCGCCGCCGAAGCTCGTCCGGGTCGTCCCACAGGATAGCTTCGATTTCGCTGATCAGGCGCGTAATCTCGGCCTCGGTTACGTCGACGGACGCGGTCAGGCGGTTCACCTTCTCGTGGTCCGTGGGTTCCATGCGCTCGAAGTCGGCGACGAGCTCCTCGCGGAGCTTTTCGCCGGGCCGGGGGCCGGTGAACACGACCTCGATGTCGGTGCCGGGCCGGAGCCCGCGGAGGCGGATCATGCGCTCGGCGAGCTCGAGGATGTTGATCTCTTCGCCCATGTCGAGCATGTAGATGTTGCCGTGGCCACCGTACGTCCCGGCCTGGATCACGAGGCTCACCGCCTCGGGGATGCTGATGAAGTAGCGCATCATGTCGGGGTGCATGACGGTCACCGGCCCGCCGCGCTCGATCTGGCGCATGAACGTGGGTACGACCGAGCCGCGGCTGCCCATGACGTTGCCGAAGCGGACGGCCGCGTAGTTCGTGGAGTCGGATTCGCGGGCGAGTGCGAGCACGAGGAGCTCGGCGATTCGTTTCGTGGCGCCCATGATGCTCGTCGGGCGGACCGCCTTATCGGTCGAAATGAGGACGAACATGTCCGCGCCGTAGGTGCGGGCCGCGCGCGCCACGTTCAGGGTGCCGAGGACGTTCGTGCGGAAGGCCTCGTCGGGGTGCAGCTCCATCAGGGGGACGTGCTTGAGGGCGGCCGCGTGGTAGATGAGTTGCGGGCGAACCTGGCTGAAGATCTGGTCGACCTTCTTTTCGTCGACCACGTTCGCGACCCAGAGGTGGATGCTCGTCTCGGGTGCGATGCGCGCGAGTTCGAGCGAGAGGTCGTGCAGGCCGCTTTCGTTGTTGTCGAGCAGATGGAGCTGGCGCGGGTGGAAGGCGAGCACCTGGCGGCAGAGCTCGGAGCCAATTGAGCCGGCGGCGCCGGTAACGAGCACCACGCGGTCCTTCACGGACTGCGAACAGGCGGCGTAATCGACCTGCACCGGGTCACGGCCGAGGAGGTCGTCGAGGGTGATGTCGCGGAGGGTGTCGCGGCCGCCGCCCATCACCCAGTCGTCGACGCCGGGGACGATGCGGACGGGGACGTTGCGCCGCTGGCAGGTCGCGAGCACCTTGCGCACGAAGGCGCCGTGTGCGCCGCGAATCGCGATGGCGACAACCTCGACATCGTGGCGCTGGAGCACTTCGTTCAGGTCGTCGACGGCGCCGAGCACGCGCAGGCCGTGCACGCGTTGGTGGCGCTTGCGCGGGTCGTCGTCGACGAAGCCGATGGGCTGGAGGTTCAGTTCGGGGGTGTTCTGAAGCTCGCGGGCGAGGAGCTGACCGTTCTTACCGGCGCCGACGATGAGGAGCCGGCGTGACGCGACCGACGACCAGGGGAGCCGCAGCAGGAGCCGGGCCCGCATCTTGACCATCGCCATGCCGGGGAAGATGAGGGCGCCGGCGATGAGGATGACCGAGAGCGGCAGGTCGCGTTCGCGGAGGAAGGCGTTGCCGGCGAAGAGCCCGATGGTGACCATCGCGACGGGCCGGAAGAGCGCGAGGATGTCGCCGACGCTGCCATAGGTCCAGATGGTGCGATAGACGCCGAAGAAGAGGTTCGCCGCCACGTAGGCCGCGACGATGAAGACCATGATTTTCGCGACGAATTCGGCGTTTTCGCGCGGGACGTGTGCATCGAAGCGAAGGAGCAGCGCCGCCGCGAAGGCGCCGACGACCACGAGGATATCGAGCAGGATGGCGACGGCGGTGCCGAGCGGATCGCCGGGGAGGAGGCGCGCAAGAAACCGGCCGGAGGCGGCGGGAGTGTCATGGCTGGCGTTCATCGAGCGCCGCTCCCGGTGGCCACAACAAGTGCCGTCTTCGCGAGGATCCTGATGTCGGTTAGTACCGAATGGTGATCCACGTACGCGAGATCGTAGGCAACGATTTGGTCGTAGGGCAAGTCAGAACGGCCGTTTACCTGTGCAAGGCCAGCAATTCCGGGTGGAACGGTATGCCGGCGGTGATATTCCGCGGGATACTGCCGGACAATTTCGGGCAGTTCCGGGCGCGGACCAACGAGGCTCATTTCGCCCTTCAGGACATTGATCAGGTTGGGAATTTCATCGAGCGAAAGTTTGCGGGCAAACGCACCGCAGCGCGTGATCCGAGGGTCGGGCTTGTCCGGAGGACTGAAGACGAAGGTGCTCCAGTCTTCGATGAGGTACTTGGGTGCCTCGCCGGGCTCCGGATGCCGCATGGTGCGCAATTTGTACATTCGGAAGGGACGACCCCCGCGGCCCACGCGGACCTGGACGAAGAACGGGTTGCCCCGGAGCTCGATGGCGAGCACGAGGGCCATGACGCCTCCGATGAGGAGGGCCAGTGGAGCGAAGAGCAATGTCAGTGTTACGTCGAAGACACGCTTCGGCACCGGGCAAGCGTACGACTGCAAGGCGCTAGGAGCGACGGGGAACGCCCGGCGAAAGGGGCGCACAGGTTAGGGCTCCCGAAAGAAATGGGCGCCCCGGCTGGCACGATTCTGCGCTTCGCGCAGCACGGAAAGCCGGGCGG
>JBLNCO010000098.1:0-6603 GCA_050260715.1 Hyphomicrobiales bacterium
TGCGTACCGGCAACTCGCCGCACCCTACCTCGAAGCGCGCAGCCGCGTGCTCATCGCCTCCGCCTGCATCGCCCTCGGCGACACCGAGTCCGCGCGCATCGACCTCGACGCCGCCCGCGAAGTGTTCGAACAGCTCCGGGCCGCGCCGGACGTCGCCCGGACTGATGCCCTCCGCGGCGAGACCGCGGCTGTCACCGGGCTGCCCGGCGGTCTCACGCCCCGTGAGGCCGATGTTCTTCGCCTGCTCGCCGCCGGGCTGACCAACAAGGAGATCGGCGCCACGCTCATCATCAGCGAGCACACCGTCGCCCGGCACGTGCAGAACATGCTGGCCAAGCTCGGCTGTCCCTCGCGCACCGCACTCGCCGCCTTCGCCGTCCAACACGGCCTCGCCGAACGCCCGGATAGTCAAAACTAACCACGCCCGCCATCCCAAAGTTAGTCAACCGCCGCGATGCTGGCGCCCCCGCCGCCGCCCTACCGTCCTGCCATTCCCGCTGCGTCCCGTTCGCGGCGGAGACCCTCGCAGGAGCACTACCGTGAACGCATCCGAACTTGTCGCCACCGTCGCCGCCGACATCCTTCGCTACGCCGGCCAGGCCGAACAGGAGCGGAAGCTGCCCGATGAGCTCGTCCGGCGCCTCCAGGACGCCGGCATCTTCGGCATCTACACGCCGAAGCAATTCGGCGGCCTCGGCCTCCCCTTCCCCGACGCCCTCCGCGTCGTCGAAGAAGTCTCCCGCTACGACGGCTCGACCGGCTGGACCGTCGCGCTCTGCTTCGGGAACGACTTCTTCACCTGCGTTCTCCCCGAAGAGAGCGCCGCGAAGGTCCTCGGGAATGGCCGAAACTTCTTCGCGGGCGCTCCCGGCTTCATGGTTCGCGCCGTCGTTGTCGAAGGCGGCTATCGCATCAGCGGCCGCTGGTCGTTCTGCAGCGGAGCTCCGAACGCGCCCTGGTACAACGTCGCCGCCCCCGTGTACGACGGCGAGACGCCGCGCATGGGCCCGGATGGCCCGGTCATGATCGCCGCCTGGATGCCGCCCGATGAAGTCGAGGTCATCGACACCTGGAACGTCACCGGCCTCCGCGCCACCGGCAGCCACGACCTCTGCGCGAACAACCTGTTCGTGCCCACCGAGATGACCGGCCCCATGGGCATCCCCGCGGGCCCGCAGCCGCAGCGCGAAAGCGTGATGGCGAAGCTCCCGTTCTTCTCGGCGCTCGGCATCGCGCAGGCCCCGCCTGTGTGCCTCGGCATCGCCCGCCACGCTATCGAGGAGTTCATCGCCGTCGCCGAAAGCAAGGTTCGGCCCATGCGCAAGCCGCTGAGCGAAACGGTCCAGGCCCACCTTGGCGTCGCCCGCGCCGAGGCTCTCCTGCAGTCGGCCCGCAGCTACTGGTACGAGCAGGTGCAGGCGGCTTACGATCGAGTTGCCAGCGGCGGTCAGCTGAGCCCGGCCGAACGCGTCCAGCTCCGCCTCGCATCGTTGACCGCCGCCGAGAATTGCGTCGCCGCCGTCGACCAGCTCTACCGCCTCGCCGGGACGTCCGGCCTCTTTGAATCGTCCGTACTGGGGCGTTGCTGGCGCGACATCCACGCCGCCGCCCAGCACCAGCAGGTGCAGGACGAGCGCTGGGAAACCGTCGGCCGCCTGCTCTTCGGACTCGAGCCCGACGGCCCGATTTTCTAGCCCGCCGGACCCCCGTTCTGGGGCCGTTCTCCGCCCGGAGGACGGCCCCATTTCACGCGGTACTGCCTTTGTGACGGAGCCGCAACTCCCGTCGGGGGGACGTTAGGCCGTGCCTCATCCGCCCTCGTTTATGTTGGCCACGAACGAAGGTTGGCGCGCCCTTCGGGCACTCGAAGGACGCCGGAGAAGGGGTGGCGAAAGTGTTCTTGATGTCCTGGCCGGGTGGTTCGTGGGAAGCGACGGCATGGTATGTCGCGTTCATCATCGGCTCCTATGTCCTCGCGCTCTGGCTCACGCTCGTCTATTGGACAGCTCGCGATATTCGCCATCGAAGTTCCTCACCGGCGGTCCAGGCGGCCGCCACGCTGCTCGTGCTCTGCTTCTTCCTGCCCGGGCAACTCCTCTACATCGTCATGCGCCCTCGCTACACGCGCGCCGAGCGCTACGCCATGGCGCTCGAAGAAGAGGCCCTGCGCATGGAGCTCGACCGCGATGTCGCCTGCCCGAAGTGTTCGCGCAGCATCCGCGAGGACTACCTCGTCTGCCCCGCCTGCAAGACCGAGCTCAAGCAGCCGTGCGTCAACTGCACGAAGCCGCTCGCGAACGCCTGGGTGGTCTGCCCCTACTGCGGCACCGAACGCGCCGGGCAGCCCGCCGCGCTCCCGGCCGGCCGGGAAGAGCCGCGGGTCCAGCCGTTGCCGGTCCCTGCCACGCCCACTGTACTCGTTCCCTCGGAGGCCCCGACCGGTACCGGCGGGTAGCCTGTCCGGGGTCAACGAAGAAGGCCGTCCCCTCACGGAGGACGGCCTTCGTTCGTCCAGGTCGAGCGGTCCTTCTATTCGAACCGGCAACGCAGCGCCGGGCTCTGCGCGTCCGGGTTCGGCCACTCCTGCACCGCCGCTGCCGGCGCCATCACCAGCGCCCCGCACGCACCACAGATCGCCCGCCCCAGCGGCGAGGACCGCTCGGCCGGGACATCCCGCAGCGCTTCTCTTGGGTGCTCGCAAACCGCACGATGCTCCACGGATGGCCTCCGTGGAGCATTCTCCGTGGTGTCCGCCGTGCCCCGGCTCAAGCTTCGGGTGAGCCGGCTCTCAGCTCTGTTGCAGCGAGTCGGCGCGTGGCAGTTCGTCCATGTACTCCACCGGGTCGAAGTCCGGCATCCCCCGGTCGAGTTCGAAGGTCGTCGCGCCATTTTCGAAGCGAAGGTTCCAGGCAAACTGGTGCCCCGACTCGCACCAGAACTCCAGGCGGATGGTCGAGCCCATGTTCTGGATCTCCGAGCTCGGCCGGTTCTTAAAGCCAACGCCGTCCGGTGCTACCTCAACAACATCTCCAAGACGGTCAACCTCCACTCTCCGGGGGTGGACCCACGTGGCGCGGCCGCTCGACAGGCGGCAGCTTGGGCAGGAGACGGCGAGCGCCGTCGAGGTCGAAACACGTGCGAGCAGTTGGTGACCCACGGCGCGGAAGTATATCGACGGTTGCGCCAAGGATCAGCCAACCTGCGAAATTCCCCAACACTGCAAATCAAGAAAAACCAGATCGCCAGAAAGCCCCGGAGGGAGTGGTTCCTCCGGGGCCTTTTGGCCGCCTCTTCCCGGCCTCTAAAGCTTCGTTACAGAAGCCAGATGAGAAGAAGAATGATGATGATGAGGACGATTAGCCCGCTTCCGCCCCACGCGTATGCATGGCCGTTCTCTTCGCCGAGCAGCTTTCCGAGCTTCTCTTCGCGGCTCTCCTGGGACATTCGCCACCTCCTTGTCCCCGAAGCTTGACACGAAGTGCTACCCGGCCGGACAACGACAATTCCCGTCGCGTTACACGAGTCTTACAAACACCGGTGCGAGTAGTAATTGCGTGCACGAGAAGGAATCGCTCATATCATCGCCATCGCCGCCCGGCCGTCACGCGGCCATCCGCCGCTCGCGTTCGTTGACGCCGGCCGGGGCCCGTTGGTAGAAGGGTCACTGCCATGCAACGCCAATCCGCAGCCGCCGCCCGCCGCTACGGCGCCGTGATGACCGTCGTCTCCCTGGTCGCGGCGGCGCTCTTCCTCGTCGGGCTCGCCCGCCGCAGCTACGCCGCGCTCGCCATCCCCGTTGCGACGGTGGTGCTTGGGGGCCTCGCGGTGGCGGTCTGGCTCGGCCGCCTCCTCATGACAACGCCCGAACCGCCGGAGGACTTCTGACTCAGGGCGTCTTCAGCTGGACCGGCCCCGCGATGCGCACCAGCACATCCACTCCCGCCGGCCGTTCGTCGTCGGGCTTTTCGCTGGGCAGCTCGAGCAGGTCAGCGATCTTCGCGCTCGTATACGTCTTGTCCGTCAGGTCATAGATCCCGGGTTCGCCCCTCCCTCCCTGGACCAGTTCGATGCTCTCGGGCGGCACGCCGTACGCCGCGATGTGCGCCTTCACCCGCTCCGCCTCCGATTCCATCCCGGCCGGGTACTCCACCCCGATCACCGGCGCCTCGTCGCGCGTTCGTGGGTCCTCCAGGAACGTATCGATGATCTTGTACACCTCATCGAAATTCGGGAGGAGGATCAGCTGCCCGTCCTCGGAAATGCCCGAATACAGCGCCGGCGCCAGCGAGAACGTCTCGATGTGCTCCAGGTCCATCTGGTTCGCCAGCAGCGCCAATCCCGGGACCAGCGCGTTGTCTACGTCCGTCCGGATGGCGTCGTGGTACGAATCCCAGAGCTCCGGCAGCTTCGCGATCAGCCCCAGCGACAGCGCCTGGTTCGCCACAGCGCGAATAACCAGCTGCTGCCGCTCGATGCGCTTGATGTCCCCATCGACGCGTACCCGCGAGTAGCCGAGCGCCTGCGTGCCGTTCATGTGCTGCGGCCCCGCCTGCACCGTCCGGTTCTCGAACGAATCGAGCACATCCGTCGAGAAGTCCGAGATCGCCTCGGGTACGGTGATGTCGATCCCGCCGATGGCGTCGATCAGCCGGACGAACCCCTCCCAATCGATGACCACGTAGTGGTGGATGTCGATGTGGTAGTTGTGCTCGACCGCCGCGATCGCAGCCGCCGGGCCACCCCCGGGATAGTGGAAGTAGATGCCGTACGAAAAGGCCGCGTTGATCTTCGCCGGCGCCCAGTTGTCCGGCTCCCCCCCATACGGCACCTCCGCCCAGAGGTCGCGGGGGATCGCCAGCATTTGCACCCGCCCCGTGCGCTTATCGATGCTCGTCACGAAGAGCGTGTCGCTCCGCGCGGGCTCGTCGTCGCCGTAGCCCGGCCGCCGGTCGATGCCCATCACGAGGATGTTGAGTTGCTCCTCCCTGGTCCACGGCTTTTCCTTGCCCGCCGAGACCCCCGGCAGCGACACGTTCACGCCCACGTTCGTACCCGGCACGAACGCTGGCAGCTTCCCGATCTGCAGTTCGTTCCCGGGGAAGATGTACTGGTCCACCGCCTGGTACGTGGCCAGGCCCGCGTACACACTCCCCAGCGCGAGGCACAGGATAGCGGCGGTGCCCCCGACCTGGCGGTTCACCCACCACCGCTTCCACGGCACTCGCATCTGTATCCTCATGTAGTGACGCGCCCTCCACCTGTCGAGGAAGATAGGGTATGCCGAACAAACTGCTGATAAAGGACGGCGTCCTCGCGTTGCCCTCCGGCCCCGCCCGCGCCGACCTCCTCTGCGACGGCCATCGTATCGTGGCCATGGGCCGCGCGCTCGAAGTCGAAGATGGCGCCGACGTCTTCGACGCCACCGGACTCACTGTCGGCCCCGGGTTCATCGACATCCACGTCCACGGCGGCGGCGGTCATTCCTTCTTTACACGCGATCCCCGGGCCGTGACCGGCTACGCTGCCTGGGCTCCCCGCAACGGCGTCACCTCGTTCCTCGTCAGCACCGTCGGCCCGAACGCCGAGATGACGGCGGCCATGCTCTCCAGCCTTACGCCGACCGTGGGCGTCATCGATGGCGCCGCCGAAGTCCTCGGCTTCCACCTCGAAGGGCCGTTCATCAACCCCGAACGCCGCGGCGCCTTCCACCCCGACATGCTCCGTCCGCCCGGCCGCGAAGAATTTCTCGCCTACCAGGAAGCCGCCCGCGGCCACATCCGCCAGGTCACGTTCGCACCCGAGCTTCCCGGCGCCCTCGCGCTCGCCGCCGCCATCGTCTCGACGGGCGCCGTCGCGTCGGTCGGCCATACCGACGCCACGACGGCCGAGGCCCGGGCCGGGTTCGATGCCGGCGCCTGCCACGTGACGCACCTCTTCAACGCGATGCGCCCGCTGCATCAGCGCGAAGGCGGCCCCATCGTCGCCGCCCTCCTGAACGACGACGCCACCTGCGAGGTCGTCTGCGATGGCACCCACGTCATGCCCGACGTCGTCCGCCTCGCCTACCGCGCGCTTGGCCCCCAGCGCATGGTCGTTGTCACCGACAACCTCCATATCGCCGGCACCGACAGTGGCACCGGCCAGTTCGGCGGCCAGGATGTCGAAGTGTCGGGACCGGCGGCCGTGCGCGCCGACGGGACCATCGTGGGCAGCGTCGCCACCATGGACCAGCACTTCCGCAACGCCGTCGCGTTCCTCGGCCTCGACCTCCCGACCGCCTTCCGGCTCTGCGCCACGAACCCCGCGCGCGTCGCCGGCGCCTCTCGCCGCAAGGGCATGCTCGAACGCGGCTACGACGCCGACCTCGTGCTCCTCGACGCCGGCCTGAACGTCGCGGCCACCGTCTGCCGGGGCCAGCTCGTTTATCGCGCACCACTGAGCTGACCGCGGGTCAGCTGGGCCGCCGTTCCACCTCGGCGAACGTCTCCCGCAGCCACCGCAGCGCGCCGGGCGTCCGCGGCCCGTACCACCAGAGCGCCTTCCCATCGATCAGCCGCGCCGGCGCCACCTGCTCGAATATCCCCAGGTCGCGCTCCTTGAACG
>JBLNCO010000099.1:0-15535 GCA_050260715.1 Hyphomicrobiales bacterium
GCCATCACCTCGATTTCGCGGATGGCCTCCTGGAGCTCGAAGCGGTTGTCGCGTTCGATGGTGGCTCTCATTTTCCGCCCCCCGGGCTGTCGTGGACGACGGTGATGGTGGGCTGAATGACCACCGGCTTGCGGTTGTCGCGGCGAAGGAGCCGCTGGCGAAGGCGCGCCAGGCGTGCCCCCCGCGAGCTGCGGAGCTCAGGCACGTACCCGAGCACGGCCACCGGCAGGCCGCCGACGTCCGCGGCGCTGCGGATCGAGTGGTCGGTGCGGTAGCAGAAGTAGAGGTATGCGGCCGCGATGCAGAGCCCGAGGAAGGCGCCTGCTGCGGGAAGCATCAGCCGTGACATCAGCGAGGGCGGCACCGGTGCCTGCGGGAGGCGCGGTGCGTCCTGGACGCTGAACGTCGCCAGCTGCGAGTTCGGCGCCGAAGCGGCGGAGAGCTGCGCATCCTGCCGCGAGGCGTTCAGGCGGTCGATCAGCTTGACCTGGCCGTCGACTTCGCCCTGCAGCCGAAGGAGCTCGGGGTCGGGAACGGTGGGCGTGCCGGCCGCCGGCGTGGGGTGCGCCGCGATGTAGCTCGTGACCTCGGCGCGCAGCCGGGCGAGCTCATCGTTGGCGGCGGCGATCTGCGAATCGAAGTACTGGAGCACGACCGTGGCCTGGCGGTCGGCTTCGGAGCGCACGCGCTCCTGGTAGCGGTCGAGCACGGCAGTCGCGATGCGCTGGGCGGCAACGGGGTCGGCCGAGGTGGCGGTGAGACCGAACAGGTTCGGGCCGACCGATCCGATGGAAACGGCGCCACCGACCGTGGCTGCAGCCGAGGCGAGGTCGGCGGGCAGCGCGCCGGCGGGGACGAGACCTGCCGCGACTGCCACTTCCTGCCGGAACGAATCGGTCGCGAGAAGGTCGGAGAGGAGTTCGACCTGGAGCTCGGAGACGGTCTTTTCGGAGTTCGTGGAGGTGGCGGTGAACTGGTCGACGCCTGCGAGGTTCGAGACCCACACCCGCGCCGACGACTCGTAGCGCACCGGGTGGTCGACGGCGAGCAGGATGAGCGTGGGCACAAGCACCACAGGGATGGCTAGCAGCCAGAGCCGCCGGAAGAACGTTTCGACGAGTTTCCTCGGGAGCACGAGGGCCTCCGATCGTTCGATCTGTGTGTCTTTGGAGTCTGAGGGAAGCGGGTGGAGCGGACGTTGAGCGGCGCGAACCCTTCGGTAACCTGCCGGACACCGCGCTGCCGCTTCGCGGTCACCCGGTCAGGTGGGCGAAGCGGCAGCGGTGAAGGCGAACGGCTAGTAGGAGCCGCTGCCGCGGACCACGGTGCTGATGGTGCGCACCAGGATCCGCATGTCGAGCCAGAAGCCGAGGTTGCGCGCGTACTCGAGGTCGAGGGCCACCATGTCGGCGAAGTCGTGGCGGCCGCGGAGCGTGACCTGCCAGAGCCCGGTGATGCCGGGCGTGACCACCAGGCGGCGGAGGTGGGGGTCGTCGTAGCGGGCCACCTCGGAGGGGAGCGGCGGGCGCGGCCCCACGAGGCTCATGTCGCCCCGGAGCACGTTCCAGAGCTGCGGCAGCTCGTCGAGGCTCGTCTTCCGCAGCAGCTTCCCCACGCGCGTGCGGCGGGGGTCGTTCTTCATCTTGAAGATGAGCCCGTTCGCCTCGTTCTGGTGCAGCAGCTCGACCTGCATGCTCTCGGCGTTGCGGTACATCGACCGGAACTTGTAGCAGGTGAACAGCTTGCCGCCCTTCCCGACGCGCTGCTGGCGGAACAGCGGCCCGCCCCGGCTATCGAGCATCACAGCCGCGCCGATGAGCAGCAGGAACGGCGCGAGGAACAGCAGCCCGAAGAACGCACCGGCGATATCGATGGCGCGCTTCCACGCGGGCATCGGCACCAGCTCGTCTTGCAGCAGCCGCTGGAGCGACGTGGCATCGAAGCCCGGCGGGACGAACGGGACGACGACCGCTTCTTCCTCGCGATAGACCGCGGGACTCGTCATTACTGACCGCCTGCCGCAGTGATGTAGTCGAGGCGCGACGTGGGCGCCGGCTGTTCGAGCGCGGGCCGCCCCACGCACCGGTACTGGAACCCGGCGCGGCGCACCCGCGCGGGGTCCATGCAGTTGCGTGCGTCCACCAGGAGCGACCCGGTCATCACCACGCGCAACGGGCGCAGGTCGAGCGTCTTGAATTCAGGCCAGTCGGTGGCCACGACGAGGGCCTCGGCGCCATCGGCGGCGGCGAGCGGCGTCGCGGCGGGTCTGGCGTTCGGGGCGCCCGCACGGATGCGGTCGGGCGGGACCACCGGGTCGTAAATGGCGACTTCGGCACCTTCGTGGTGAAGAAGTGTGGCCAGTTCGAGGGCCGGCGAGTTGCGGGTGTCGTCGGTGTTCGCCTTAAAGGCGGCGCCGAGGATACCGACGCGCACGCCTTCGAGAGTGCCGAGCGCCTGGCGCAGCTTCTGCACGGTGCGGAAGCGCTGGTCGGCGTTGATCTCCATCACGGAGCGGAGGAGCTGGGGATGCGCGCCGTGGACGGCGGCCATGTGGGCCAGCGCCCTCACGTCCTTCGGGAAGCAGCTCCCGCCCCAGCCGAGCCCGGCGCTGAGGAACGCCGAGCCGATGCGCGCATCCATGCCCATGCCCCGGGCGACGTCTTCGACGTCGGCGCCGAGCGTTTCGCAGATGGACGCGATCTCGTTGATGAAGGAGATCTTCGTGGCGAGGAAGGCGTTCGAGGCGTACTTGATCATTTCGGCGGTGCGGATGTCGGTGCGCTGGATGATGGGCTCGAGCGGGGCGTAGAGCGCCGCCACGCGGTCGATCGCGGAGGGGTCGTCGGAGCCGAGCACGATGCGATCGGGGTGCATGAAATCGCGGATGGCCGAACCTTCGCGCAGGAACTCCGGGTTCGAAACGACGGCGATGCGGTGGGCGCCGGCACGTTCGGCCATGCCCGCCACGAGCTCGCCGGTGCCGATCGGCACCGTGCTCTTGTTGACGATGATGGAGCCGGGCGCGAGGCGCGGCGCGACCGTCGCGACGGCGTCGCGGACGGCGCGTATGTCGGCGGCCCCCTCCTGGGACTCCGGCGTGTTCACGGCGATGAAGACGATCGATGCGTCGAAGCGCTGCGGGTAGACGGCGCTGAAGCGAAGGCGGCCGGCGGCAACACCCGAGCGGAGCAGGTCTTCGAGGCCTGGTTCGTGGATGGGGCTGCGGCCCTGGCTGAGCAGGGCAATCCGGCTCTCATCGAGATCAATGCAGTCCACGTCGTGGCCGAGCTCGGCGAAGCAGGCCGCTGAGACCGCTCCAACGTAGCCACAGCCGATGACAGCGATTCGTGTCACGAGATGCTCCCTGTGGGTAGGTGTCACCACGATGCCCGCGAGGGGTTAATCGTGCGTTGAGGTGCGGTGACCCCGGGGTTACCGGAGAGGACAGCGCGTGGAAATCACGTTGCGAATTGGAGCGCGTGCGAGGATCCTACTCGCCCGAAGCGGTGTCCCCGGCTCGCGGCGAGCGGAGGCGCGCTTCGAGGCAGGCCGGGGCCACCGCAAACAGCGCCGGGATGTCGTCGAGGAAGTACCGCCGCCAGAGCCGCCGGGGCTCCTGGACCAGGCGGGCCAGCCATTCGCCACCCACGCGCTGGAGCAGCCCGGGGGCGCGTCTGCGCGTGCCGGCGTAAAAGTCGAACGTCCCGCCGATGCCGAGCCATGCGGCGCGCGGGGCGACGTGCTGATGGCGGGCGATGAAGCGCTCCTGGCGTGGGCAGCCGAGCGCGACGAGCACGACGTCGGGGTCCACCGCCGAGAGTTCGGCGAGGTGGAGGGCGAGCTCATCGTCGCTGAGGTCGCGGAAGGGCGGGCAGATTTGCGCGACAACCGCAACGCCCGGGTAGCGCGCTTCGAGCTCGCGGGCGGCAGCGCCGGCGACCTCGGGCGTGGAGCCGTACATCGCGATGCGGAGGCCCGCGGGCCGGCTGGCGGCACGGGCACAGAGCGCGGCGACGAGGTCGACGCCGGTCACGCGGGTGATCCGCTCGGCGCCGGCGACCCGGGCGAGCCAGGCGACCGGAGCGCCGTCGGCGGTCACGAGGTCGGACGTCGCGAGGTCGTGGCGGAGTTGCGCGTCGCGGCGGGCGCGGGCCACGAAATCGAGGTTCGCGGTGGCGACGCGAGCGCCGCGGCCTTCGTCGATGGCCCGGAGGATGAGGTCGGTGGCCTGGTCGATGTCGCCGTCGAACACCTCGACGGGGCCGACACCGATGTGCTGCGGGCGCACGGAGATGCGGGCGGCCGGCGTGGCACTCCAGGGCGCGGTCTGCTGCATCGAAGCCTCCGGGCGGTGTCGTACCGGTTGCAGGATGGTGCAAAGCAGTGGATGGCCCGTTGAGCGGCAGTGGCCATGCGGTGGATGGCGGGGAACAGGGGTGCGGGCGGCTTCGCGCACGAAAAACGCCCCGTTCGCTCGCGAACGGGGCGTGGGCTGGTGGCGCGGAAAGCGGGGCTAGCTGGCCTTCGCCTCTCCCTCGGCGATGGAGAGCGTGTACCCGATGGTCTGCTGCGACGTGATCTCGAAGGGCACGCCGCCAGCGTCGCGCAGCTTCTTGCGGATGTGGGAGATGTGCGTCTTCAGGAGCGCCGCGTCGGGCTCGTCGATCGACTCCCAGCCAAAGGCGAGCATGCGCTCGAGCGGGGCAACGTTCGGGTAGTGCTGGCAGAGGCAGAAGAGCAGGCGGCGTTCCAGCTTCGTGAGCGGGAGCGTGACGCCGTTCTTCACGGAGAGGAAGAGGTCGAGGTCGATCTCCAGGTCGGCGAGCTTGATGCCGGAGGTCGGGGCCTGCGCGGACACCGAGCGGGCGGCCGCCCAGCTCTCGGCGCGGAGCATGACCTCGTACAGGTTGTAGGGGCTGCGAATCACGTCCTGGGCGCCCGCCTTGAGCCCGGCGATGGGCGGCAGCGCCGCCCAGCGTTCGGTGATGAGCAGGATGCTGATCTCCGGGAAGGTCTCGCGCACCCGCTGGACGTTCTCGAGCGTCGCGGCGTCGAGGTCGGGCAGGGAGATGATGGCGATCTGGGGCTCGAACGGCAGCCGTTCGAACAGACGGTCGAGCGCGGGCACGCACACGGGCTGATGGCCGCGGCGGTGCGCCACGAACGTCAGGAGGTCGGCGGCAGCCGGTTCGGCTTCGACGATGGCAACGCGCACGGGTGTCCTCCTAGACGGGGGTGAAGCTGTAGCCCACGCCGTGGACCGTGTGGATGGACTCTTCGTTGCCGCCGGCGGCGCGGATCTTCTGCCGAATCGAGCTGACGTGGCCCTTCAGGAGCGTCGCGTCGTTCACGTTCTTGTAGCCCCAGACCTGTTCCGAAAGGAACGCGTGAGAGAGCACCTGGCCCGGGTACTTCGCCAGCTGGCAGAGCACTTCGAATTCGAGGCGCGTGAGGTTCAGGTTGATCCCATCGAGGTAGGCAGCCTGGTTCGCGACGTCGAGTTCGAGGCCCATCGCCTGGATGCGCGGTGGGAGCGTGGTATCCGGCACGGCCGCGGGGTCCGAGCGGCGGACCACCGCGCGCACGCGCGCGAGCAGCTCGCTCGGGTGGAACGGCTTCGTGACATAGTCGTCGCCGCCCGCATTGAGGCCGGCCACAATGTCGGCCGAGCGGTCGAGCGACGAGAGGAAGATCACGGGCAGGGACGGCTGGTCTTCGCGCAGGCGTTTGCAGACGTCGAGGCCGGAGCCATCGGGCAAGGAGACGTCGAGCACCGCGAGGTTGGGCTGCTTGGTGCTGCTGAAGCGCAGGGCGGCGTTCGCCGAGCCAGCGACCACGACATCGTGGGACTCGCGGCGGAGTGTCTGCGAGATGATCTCCGCGTAGTCCTCGTCGTCTTCCACAACAAGCACAAGCATCAGTGTCCTCCTCAGGCAGGTACTCGCCGGCCCGGGTCCGCCGGGTGGCGTTCGAAGTCGAGCGCTTCAGGGATCGAGAGGGCGCGTGCGTTCGCCAGCATGCGCGTCCGGCTGCTCGCATCGAGCTTCACCGAGAGAGCATGCAGGTGGGAGCGCACGGTGTTGGTCGAAATGGTGAGCGCTTCGGCGATTTCGCTGTTCGAATAGCCGCGCGCCACCAGCTGCAGGATTTGCCGTTCGCGCCGGGTCAGCTCGACCTTGAGCGCGGCGCGCGACCGGTCGTCGCGGCCCAGCGCCTGGCTGGCCATCCACTGGACGATGTCGACCGGGACGAACCCGCGTTCGCCGGCGATCGTCGCCTTGAGCGCGCGGGCGAACTCGTCGTCGGTCGAATCGAGGTGGAGGACAGCGCGTGCGCCCGCGGAGAGCGCGGCGACGGCGCTGTCCTCGACGCCACGGGCAGGGGCGACGTAGAGCCAGCGTCCCGTGCCTTCGACCTCGATGATCACGCCCGGGAGGTTGAGATCGGCCTGTGACTCGTCGATACGCACCTCCTCGCGTGGATAGAGCATGCTGACGCGCGCCTGGACGAACGACACCAACAACGACGGCGGGCCGGAGATCCGCAGTCCTTTCACAACCACCTCCACCAATGGGGCAGCGCCAACCGCTGCCTCGTCACTTGGAGGTATCGGCAGGGAGGCCCCCGGGGTGCAGGTTCGTTTACGGGTGTTCGTCCGCCTCCGTTAAGGCGGTGTTACGGGCGAAGACGACTCCTCCGCGATCCTGTCACCAGCTTGCAACCGTGCCTCAACCGGCCTTGCGTACGTTTCGCTTCGTGACGTCCCGAACGGATCCCGGGTTGCTGCCCGTCCGCGAGCTTCACTCCGGGCACCATCCCGGATTGCGCGCGCTGGTGCTGTACCTGCGTCCGGCGCCCCGGCAGGAGCTCCTTTCGGGGCTTGCCGCGCTGGGCGTGCTGGTGGTCGAACACCAGGGCGCCGCGGGCGCGCTGGAAACCGCGCGTATCCTCCACGTCGACCTTGCGCTTGTTGTTGCGCCCACCATCGACGCCCACCGGGAGCTCATCCGCGACCTTTCGGCGGTGCTCGATCGACGCGTCGCGGTGATCGTGCGGGAACTGCCCGAAGGTCTGCCGCCGGGGCGACTGGCAGTACTCGACGACGTGCACCTGGCCCGTGGGCTGCCGGGCGTAGTCGCGCCGATGGCACGGCGCGCCCGGGCGGCGCGGGAGCGATCGGCAGCCGGGAGGCAGCCGCTCGTGTTCGGCGAACTGGAGTTCCAGCCCGACCCGCCGCGGATGGGCAACGGCCGAAGGGAACTGCCGCTGTCGCGCTCGGAATGGGGCGTGCTGCAGCGGCTCGCGGCGCACATCGGCCGGCCGGTGGCACACATCGACCTCGAGTCCGCGTGCGTGGACGAAGGGCCGGTGCATCCGGGGCTGCTGAAGGCGGTCATCCTCCGCATCCGCCGCAAGGCGGCGGAACTCGGCGCCGACCCGAACCTGCTCCGGACGATCCGGGGCTACGGGTATGTCATGGCGCAACAGCCCCGCTCAGGGGAGCGGGAGCCGCACGACCGCGCGGTAGGTCCCCATCTCAACTGACGTTTCGAGGTCGGCGCCCGCCTGGGTCGCCAGCTCGGTCGCGATGTAGCTGCCGAGCCCCAGGCCGCGGTGGCGCTTGCGGGCCGCGATGCGGTTCTCCACCACGGCTTCGAACCGGCCGCCGCGGATGCTCGTGCGGACGCGAATCCGCTCGCCCGGCTCGCCGTGGTCGATGGCGTTCCCGATGAGCGAATGGATGAGCGCCTCGAAGGGCTCGCGGGCGCCGCACGCGAACCGCGGCTCGTCGCCGGTGCTTTCCTGCTCGAGGGAGACGGCGGCTTCCAGGCCGCGGAGGTCGCTGACGATGGCCGCGACGACGCTCGCCGGATCGTACACGGAGCGCCCGGGGCTTTCGCCGAGACGGTTCAGGTTGAACAGCTGGTTGGCCGTACGGAGCATGCGCTCGGCGGCGCGAACGATGGTCTCGCAACGGCTCCGGAGCTCTTCGTCCTCGCAGTCTTCCGCGGCTGAGCGGGCGGCCGTGGCGACCAGGCCAAGGGGCGCGCGCAGTTCGTGGTAGACGAGCGTCATCGGTTCGAGAGCGGGGGAGTTCACGTCGGTTCAACCCTGTGGTTACGAAGTCAGCTTTCCGTAATCCCATGCTAGGAGTCTCAACCGTTGCTCCACATCTGATGTTCGGATGATTCTGCGGCCAGCGATTCGACTAGTCATTTTGGATGGGCCCAGATTCAGATTTCGCGGCCCGGGAGCGTGAACCGGGTTCGAAACCTGTACGCGAACGGCGCTCGGGGTGGGTTGCGGCGCGGGTTGGCAACAGGGGCCGTGCGGTGCGGGCGAAGCCAGCCTGGCCCGGTTTCGCCACCGGCCGTCAACCAGGCGGGGATGGTCAGCAGTCGCCAGAACGGGCGGCGCGGTAGAGGCGCACGGGGTCGGGGATGCCCTTCATCATCACCGGGCCCAACTCCTCGAACTCGATGCCATCGAGGACGCGTTCCATGGCCGCGACCATCGCCTCCGAGACCACCACCTCGCCCGGGCCGGCGATATCGACGATGCGGGCGGCGACGTTCACGTCGTGGCCGACGATGTCGTCGCGCCGGCGCAGCGGGCGGCCCCAATGCACGCCGATGCGCACCCAGAGCGGGAGGTCGAGCTCGGAGGATGCCTTTTCGAACTGCGCCTGGAGCGCGAGCGTGGCTTCGATGGCGTCGCAGGCCCCCGGAAACCAGAGGAGGAGGCCGTCGCCGATCTCTTTCACCACGCGGGCGCCATCGGGAAGTGCGCTCGAGACGATGGTCTCCTGGAGCGAAAGGAGCTGCAGTGCCTCTTCGTCCCCGCGAAGCGCGTTGTACTCCGTGAAGCCGACGATGTCCGTGAACGCGACGGCGCCCGTGAGCGCGGCGGTAGCCGGTGGCGCGGCGGGCATCAGGTTTCCACCAGGTCGATCCGCCCGCTGAGCGTCGAAACAGCAACGCGGCAGTCGTTACCGGGCGCGAACTCGGACCGGGTCCGCCCGCCCAGGCTCTTCGTCTTGATTTCCGGGCGGGTGCCGGGGGGAAGCCGGACCGTCACCGAGCCCGAAAGGCTGTGAACTTCGATGTCGCGGCGGCCGGCGGCGCCGAGCTCGACCTTGCCGCTGACCGTCTTCACCCGCACGCGCCCTTCGGCGTGGGTCAACCCGATGTTCCCGGACACGGTGGCGAGGTCGGCGTCGAAGGTGGAGCCGATCTCCACACGGCCGCTCTTCGTCGCGAGGCGGCAGGTGCCGCACCAGGCGACGCTGAGTTTGCCGGAGATGCTGCGAAGGTCGGCCCGCTCGGCTCCATCGATTTCGATGTTGCCGCTGGCCGTTCCGACGCGGATGTCGCCTGCGCGGCCCTTCGCGCGCACGGACCCGGAAATCGTGCCGATATTCAGGTTCGTCCCGGCCGGGCAGCGCACGCTGATGTTGCCGGAGTGGTTACGAAGGATGAGTTCGTCGGCGTCGACCTTAGCGTCCGAGGTGTTCTTGATCCCGCTCTCGACCAGCACGTCGCCCCGGTCTTCGAGCACGACGGAGATGTTGCCGGACTTGCTTTCGAGACGAATCAGCGGGCGCGCGGGCATGGAGAAACCGCTACTCATCCCCGGAACCTCGCGAGATCGCTCCGTCCACGTCTCGATGATACCCGCCGCCCCGGGCCGCAGTGTGGGGCGAATCACAGAGGGCGCTACCGGGTCGTCACCGGCGCGCCGCTACGGGAACGCGGCGAACCGGCCGATGCTCGTGACGATGAACCTGTTGAATGCACTGGCACCGGTCAGCATCGCGCCCGACCCGCTGGAGCCCACGAACAGCACCCGCGCACAGGTCGCCCTCGCGGTTGCGGCGAAGGTGCTCGACGCGCAACGGTTGGCCGGCGCGCAGATCGTGCAGCTGCTCGACCCGAACCTCGGCCGGAACCTCGACCGGACCGCCTGAGGCAGCCGCGAACGCCGAGTTGGCCCTCGCGGCTCAGTGTCTGCCGCGTTACGCTCGTGGCCGGCCGGCTCTGCCCGGCGGAGTGTAGCGTGGCGACCCCTTCCCTGGACGTGCGTGTCCTTTCCCCCTCGGAGATCGACCTGGCGGCGACGGTCGAGGTGCTGAACGCCGCGTTTCGCACGTACGACTTCCTGGGCGCGGACCGCACGTCGCTCGAAGAGATCGGACACGAGCTGGCGCCGGAGTCGAAGGTCATGCAGGTGTTCGACAATGGGCGGCTGATCGCAACGGCGACGCTGACACCCGCCGAGATCGCGCAGCCGGAACGCGAGAAGTTCCCGGGCATCGACTACGCTCGCTCGGCGTACTTCGCCATGGCCGGCGTACTCCCCGAGCGGATGGGCGAGGGGCTCGGCCGGCGGCTCGTGGCCGAAGCCGAACGCCTGGCTCGCGTCGCCGGCTTCGAGCGGATGATCCTTTCGACCATCGAGGAGATGGGGAACGTCGCGTACTACGGGAAGCTGGGGTACGAGAGCGTATCGGTGCGCGAGCTCCCGCCCGGGTATTGGGGGCTGACCATCACGGCGCATGAGCACGGCATGGCCAGGGCGCTCACGCCGGTGTGCATCCGGCTGGCCGGCCCCGACGATGCCACAACGATTGCGGACCTCGTGAACCTGGCCTACCGGGTGGAGGACTTCTTTAAGGTGGGCGACCGGACGGACGCGGCCGAGATCGCCGAGATCATCGACCGCGGTCGTTTCTTCGTGGCCGAGCAGGAAGGGCGGGCCGTGGGCTGCGTGTACGTGACCGTGGCGGGGAACCGCGGGCACTTCGGGATGCTCTCCGTGCACCCGGAAACCCAGGGGCAGGGCCTCGCGCGCAGCCTGCTCGAGACGGTCGAGCGGTACTGCCTCGAACAGGGATGCGAATACCTCGATATGGAGTACGTGAACCTGCGAGAGGAGCTGCCCGCGTTCTACGGGCGCTTCGGGTTCGAAGAGACCGGCACGCAGCCGTGGCCGGAGGACCAGCTCCACCGCATCTCGCGGCCGGCCCACTTCGTCACGATGACGCGGCGGATCGCTCCCTAGGAACGAGCGCTGCTGGCCGTCTTCGAGCCGAAGGGCCAGAAGAAGAAGCGCCGCGTACGCTTATCCGAATTCTCGGACTTCTTGTTCTCGGGGCCATCGAACCCGCGCCCGCAGCTCTGGCAGTAGGCGTAGACGTTCAGGTTCATTCGCCCGCACCAGGGGCACTCACGCATGGGTTTCCTCCTCCTGTGAGCCCATTGTACCTCGCAGGCGACTTAGGTCTCCGGGTCGCTCACTGCGCCGCGGCGGCGCGCAGGTCGTCCCAGAAGGTGGGGTACGAGACTTCGACAGCGTCGTTCGCGATGTGCGTTTCGCCCTCGGCGAGCAGCCCGGCGATGCCCGCGAGCATGCCGATCCGGTGGTCGCCACCGGCATCGACACGGGCGCCGTGCAGCGCCTGTGGCCCGGAGACGAGGAAGCCGTCGTCGCGTGGGGTGACACGCGCCCCCATGCGCTGCAGGACGGTCACCAGCGCCTCGACGCGATCGGATTCCTTGGCGCGAAGCTCGGCGGCGTCCTTGACCAGCGTTTCTCCCTCGGCGAAGCAGGCGAGCAGCCCGACGAGCGGGAGCTCGTCGATGGCGCGCGGCACCAGTTCGCCGCTGACGGTCGTGCCGCGGAGGCGCGACGAGCGGACGATGAGGTCGGCGGCCGGTTCGCCGGCCGTGGTGCGCTCTTCGGAAACTTCGACATCGGCGCCCATGGCGGTGAGGATGTCGAGGATGCCGGTACGGCTGGGGTTGGTGTTCACCCCCTGGAGGTGCACTTCGGCGTCGGGGTGGCAGGCCGCGAGCACGAGCCACGGCGCGGCGCTCGAGATGTCGCCGGGCACGCGGAGGGAAAGCGGCCGTAGCTCAGGGACGGGCGAGACCGACACCGTGGTGCCCTCGCAGCCGACGTGCGCGCCCATGGCGGCGAGCATGCGTTCCGTGTGGTCGCGGGAGGCCGCCGGTTCGCGAACGGTCGTCCCGCCTTCGGCGTAGAGGCCGGCGAGCAGCAGCGCCGATTTCACCTGGGCGCTGGCCACCGGGCTGGCGAAGTCCATGGCCCGGAGGTTGCCGCCGCGGATGACGATCGGCGCGAGGGTGTCGCCGCGGCGGCCCTGGATGGCGGCGCCCATGCGGCGGAGCGGCGCGATGATGCGCGCCATCGGCCGGCGGCGCAGCGACTCGTCGCCGGTGAGGATGCTCAGGAGCGGCTGCGCGGCGAGCAGGCCGGACATCAGGCGCATGGTTGTGCCGCTGTTGCCGCAGTCGAGCACGTCATCGGCTTCGAAGAGGCCGTGGAGGCCGTTGCCACGCACCGTCGCGCGCTCGGCGCGTTCCGGCCAGTCGATCTCCACGCCGAGCGCCCGGAGGCACGCGACGGTCGAGCGAACGTCGGCCGAATCGAGTGCCCGGTCGATGGTCGCGGTGCCCGAGCTGATGGCGTTGAAGATGAAGGCGCGGTGCGAGATGGACTTGTCCGGGGGGACCGTGATCGCCGCCCGGATGCGCTCCGCGCGGTTAACGATCATCGTCGTCCGGGATGCCCAGCTTCCGGCGCAGCTCCTTGTCCGAGCGCGCCGAGGTGGGCGTCGGCGGCCGGTTCGCGGCGTCCTTCATGCGGTCGTAGAGCCCGCCGACGAAGAGGCGGCCGATGGCATCCTGTGCCGAAGGCGCGGGCATGCCTTCGGGGCGCCGCCGCACAGGCGGGTTGTCGATGAACGTATCGCGGTCGACCTGTGTGCTCCTGAAGAGGTCGGTGACGGCTTCGCTGCCCGATTCGAGCGCGGCCCGGATGGTGCCGAGCTCCTGCTGGAAGCGGCCGAGCCAATGGAGCACGGCCTCGCGGTTGGTGGCCATGATGTCGCGGGACATCGTGGGGTCGCCGCTGGCGAGCCGCGTGAGGTCGCGGAAGGCGGGGCCGCTGAGGAGCGCGGCGTCTTCCCAGCCCTGGCTGTCGCGGATCATGCGGAAGAGCGCCACCGAGACCAGGATCGGCAGGTGGCTCACGGCGGCGGCGTAGGTGTCGTGTTCCTGCGCGTCGATGTACAGCGGGTAGGCGCCGAGCGTTTCGACCACGCCGAGGACCACGCTCACGGCCTGCTCGCTCGCGCGCGGCGAGGGCGTCACCGCCCACGTGGCGTTGGAGAAGAGATCGGTCGTGGCGGCGCGGGGGCCGCTCTGTTCGCGGCCGGCCATCGGGTGACCGCCGACGAAGTGCACGGTCTCGGGCAGGAATTCGGCCGCCCAGCGCATGATGTCGGCCTTGGTGCTGCATGTGTCGGTGATGATGGCCCCCGGCGAGAGGTAGGGCACCAGGTCCTGCAGGAGCCGCCGCGCGGCCATCACCGGGACGGCGAGGATGACCAGGCCGGCGCCCTCCACGGTCTCTTCGAGCGAACCAACCTCGCGGTCGAGCGCGCCGAGGCGCTTCGCCTCGCGGGCGTTGAGGCGATCACGGTCGGTGCCGATGACCTCGTACTGGCGGTCCTTTCGAGACATAAGTCCGAGGCCGATCGAGGTGCCAATGAGTCCGGTGCCGATGATGGCGATACGGGAACGGGGCAAAGGTGAACTCCCGGCGGGCGCCTAACTGGCTGCGTCCGCCTGTTGGAGTAAGGCTAGCACACGATCGTCACCGGGTGGCCGGTGGTGGCGGGCGGTGAGGTCAACAACACGTTCGGATGCCCCGGCGGCGCGCAGCAGTGCCACGCCACGTTCGCTATGGGCGAGGCTCCGCGCGATGGCCCGGCGCACTTCGAAGCGCGACCCCGGCGACCCGAGCAGCGATGCGACGCGCAGCTTCCCGGCGACCACGTAGGCCACGCGGTCGAAGCGGCGCTGGTGGCCCTTGCCGATGTCGTGGAGGAGCGCGGCGGCGATCAGGTCGGGGTCGTCGTAGCCGCGATCGAGGAGCCAGCGGGCGGTCGCGGCGCTGTGTACGATGTCCCGCGGGTGCTGGGCGCGGAAGAGCTCGAGGAGGGGGCCATCGAGGTACGGCGCCGCGATGGCGTAGTCATCGACCGTGGGGGGCCGGCCGGCGTCGCGGAACTGTCGAATCCGGTCGCGCATCAGGTGATGACGTCGAACACGCGATTGCCGATGCCGCCAATGATCCAGCCGAGGATGTTGAACTGCGGCGAAACCCAGCTCAGCACGAACAGCAGCATGAGGATCCCCGGCCCCCAGGGGGCGAGCTGTTCGAGCGGCCGGGCGAGTTCGCGCGGGAGAATCCCGACGGCGACCTTGAACCCGTCGAGCGGGTGGATGGGGATGAGGTTGAACACGCCGATGATGACGTTTATCGAGGCGATGAAGACGAGGAACAGCCCGATCACCTGCTCGCCGCTCGCGTCGGCGATGTTGTCGAAGCTGGTGATGCTATCGATGAGGCCCATTTTTATGGGAAGCGCGGCCACGGCGGCGAAAAAGAAGTTCGAGACAGGCCCTGCGCCCGCGACGATGACGCTTCCCCAGCGCGGGCCGGTACGGAGCCGGTTCGGGTTAAACGGCGTGGGTTTCGCCCAGCCGAAGCCGACGAGCAGCAGCAACACCGCGCCCAACGGGTCGATGTGGGCGGCGGGGTTGAGCGTGAGGCGGCCCTGGCGCGCGGCCGTATCGTCGCCCTGTTCGTACGCGGCCCACGCATGGCTGAACTCGTGGAACGCGAGGCCGGTCATGAACGTAACGACGATGGCGGCGAGGTAGGCGATCAGGGCCGGGGGGTTATCGAAGAGCTCCTGAGCGTTGAAGAGCAGCATTCCCGGAAATGCTAGCACAGAGGCCGTTTCGGTCTTCCGAAGCCGGGTAAGTCCGAGGTATACGAGGGAACGTTGCCTTTATCCCGGATTGACGGAATGGAAGGCCGTTGTTACTTTCCGGCCAACGTGAGGGTCGGGCTCACGAGTTGGAGGCGGTACGCGGGGGTACCGGGCCATTCGATGCAGTCCGTCGCCGGCGTGATGAGCGCGCACGCCGAAGGCGGCGACGCCAGGCGCCCACCTGATGGGTGGGTAGCGACGTCAGCGCGAGGTAGGCACGTGTTCGTACCCGGAACTCGGCAGCGCTTCACTGTTCCCCATTCGCTCACGCCCTTTTTCCTGGCCGTCTTCGCAGTCATCGCGAGCGTCTCGCTTTGGGCCGTCGTCTCGACGCGCACGGTCTCGAACGACGCCGAAGCGGTCGCCGACGCGCCGCTGACAGCCGGTTCGGTCCGCTCGGTGGCGTACACGCTGCCGGAAGGCTCGACCGAAACCCTTTACGTGCGCCGCCCCGGCAGCACTTCCGAGCCCGTGGCCCTTGCCAGCTTCCCGCTGGTGTTCACGTTGCGCGCCCACGGGGTGGCATCGCCCTCGGGCGACCGGATCGCCGTCGTCCATGCGGGCCCGGCGGTCATCGGTGCGGCCCAGCTCACGCTGGTGGATGTCGCTGCGCGGCAGCAACGCCTGACCGCGGCGGAGGTCGACTACCTGTCGCCGGTGGCATGGTCG
>JBLNCO010000100.1:0-14925 GCA_050260715.1 Hyphomicrobiales bacterium
GGCGCGCATCCTGGAGGAGATGGGCGTGCGCGAGCCGCCGGTGCCTGACAGCTTCATCTACTACATCGACCCGGCGCGGACGGTCCGGGTGGTGGTCGAGCCCCTCCGCCGTGGGACCCGGGGCGCGACGATGCTCTCGCCCGACGGCGCCGAGTGGTGGGTGGTCCTCAACGCCAACGACCGCTACCCGGTCCGCCGCTTCACGCTCGCGCACGAGGCCTTTCACATCGCCTGCGGGACCGGGCTGGCGATGCGGCGGGACGGCATGGGGCGGTTCTACGAGTGCTCCCTGGCCGACCACTTCGCGAGCCACCTGCTGATTCCCAGGGGGTGGCTCGCGTCGCTCGTGGGCCATTCCGCTGCTGGCGTTGCGCGCCGCTGTGGCGTGTCCCTCAGCGCGGCTTCCGTGCGCCTCCACGCCCGGCGTTCACTGCCCGAGCGCCCGTGAGACGGCCTCGAAGTAAGGAGAGGGACGCTGTGCCCTGCTTTCGCCCCAGGGCATCATCCGCGAACGGGGACGAGAGAGCAGCAAGATCCGCTTTGCCCGCGTAACGGCGACGAACGCGTTCCTGGTCTCCTCATCGAGCGCCTTTCCTCTGGCTCGAAAATCCGGGAACACCCCGTCTACCAGGCCCACGACGGCCACTAGCTCGAATTCGAGACCCTTCGCCGAATGGACAGTCAGCAGCGCCAGTCCTCCCGACTGGCTCTGCTGAGTTGCGCCGAGCGCTACGCCGCTAAGGAACGCAGCTAGGGAGTGATCACCACCACGGGAAGACCGAAGGAAGCCGTCCCAATGCGAACGCCAGACGGCGATGTCTTGGAGCAGGAGAGCGCGTTCTTCAGGTGCGGCTAACGCATCGGCGAACGACGTAAGAGAATCCAAAGCCTCCGCGATCCTGACGGCGGACGGAGATCCCATTCGCCTCAGTGCGTCCACGACCGCGCGGTGGGCCTCGTCTCGTGTTAGCTGTTGCAACAGTGGGATCACTTCGTCCGGGCGAGGAGGCGACGCCGGGAGTACGGAGCTGGAGGACCACCGATTAGCCAGCCAGGCCAAGTGGAGACGATCTCGAGGGTTGCTCACGACACGGAGTGCGACCTCGAAATCCTGGAGCACCGAAGACTCGCTCTCATGTTGGGCCGATAGCTGCTTGTGATACGGGAGCCGCGCCTTCTTCAAGCGATCCTCGATAGCTGCGAGCGCAAATCTGGTGCGACCTATGACGGCACACCGCTCGAAGGTCATGGGCCCCTCGACGTCAGGGTGGCCGTGTTCGACCAGGCCCGCTATGGCATCGATCACTTGCTGGGCCTCTTCGGACTCGTCCGCGGAAACAAGCAGCCTTACCTCCCCCGCTATGGGTAGGTGCCCCTCCACCGCATAGCCGGGGGAAAGCGCCTGAGCCGCCCGCACCACGGCCTTGCAGGACCGGTAATTCTCCTCGAGTCGCTCTACTCTCGCGCCGAACGTGTCTCGAAACGTATCCAGGAATCTGACATCCGCGCCGTTCCAAGAAAATATCGCTTGGCGAGGGTCACCCACCATCATGACGTTCTTGTAGTCCTCTCCACACAAGGCAGTGAGAACGTAGAACTGTGCAGGGTTTATGTCCTGCGCTTCGTCGATGCATACGTATCGGAACTGCCGCCGAAAGAAGTCGGCCACACGCGGACGTTCGACGAACAATCGGTAAACCAGCAGGAGAAGATCATCAAAGTCAAGAGCACCGCAAGAGCGGAGCCCTTGGTCATAGACCTCGTATACCCGACGAATGATTGGGTCCTCTACCTCAGAAGACAACATGAGGTGCGACTTCGCGTAGGATACCTCATCCAGCCATCTGCCTATGAGTTGGCTTCTATTCATCTGGTCTCGCCCGAGTACTTCTGGCGCGAGCAAAGGATCGGACATGGCACCTTCTAGAAGAATCTGAGATCTATCACGGATAGACTCAAAGATGTGTGGCATCACATCAAGTCCGATGGCCGCCCCTCTGCTCGCTAACACTTCGGCACAAAAACTATGGAACGTACCGATGAAGGCCCGTTCATTGATGTCCGGGAACTCACTGAGGCGCTCCCGCATCTCGTTGGCGGCCTTGTTGGTGAACGTGAGAGCCAGAACACGAAAATGCCCTTGGGACACAGTTAGCAGCCGGCGCACCCGCTCAGTCAGCACTCGCGTCTTACCTGAACCCGGGCCGGCCAGCACCAGAAGTGCGCCGTCACCGTGGTCGACGATTCGCTGCTGTACCGGCGACAGGGCGATCATGTACCCGCCTTGGGCAAGCCGATCTCGTGCGCGATCGCGGTCAGCATGTCGGCGATGACGGAAGGCACGCGCCGCTCGACTTCAGGGAGGCGCGTAATGGCCTCGGCGGCCAGCCGGCCGAAGATGGCCTTCTCCTGCTTCATCTCCTCGGCTACTGCCGGACTGATCTCAGGCTTTGCTGCCCACTCCTTCTCAAGTCCCTCCCGATGTTGCGGCGATTGTGCTCTGCGGGCCAGGACGACGTCTTTAAGTTCAGACGGATACTGTTTCGCCAGATAGGTTTCGAAGTTCTCCTCGTCGGGCAGGGTGAACACACGCGCGGAAGGCGCGCCTTCGCCAACGCTCCCTAAAGCACGATTCACGTTTGCTCTGGCTTTCTCCTCACCGTCAGACAGGATGAACCAGGGAATGCCGAAGCACTGGGCGAACCGAAGGAACGGAGCGTAAGCCCCGTCGCCTCCCACGCCCACCATCGTGACCCCGAACGTGGACGGATGCTCGCCCCAGTAAGCTTCGGCGAACACAGGCAACGAGAACTCTTCGGTTTCACCCTCGAAGAACACGACGGCCCGGGCGAAGATTAGTTCCCCCCGAGTCGCCATTACCTTGCGGTTGATCTTCTCTCGGTCCTCGGCGGACCAGCCGGCCCCGATAGTGGAAGCGACCTCGGTCTCCGCGCCGCGCTTCCGAAAGACGCGGAAGGCATCGACATCAGTCTGGGCGACGATGAACGGCGAGTGTGTGCTCACCACCCTTTGTCCCGGCATCTTTTCGATCTGGCGCATCACGGCTCGCTGAGCCTGCGGGTGCAGATGAGCCTCCGGTTCTTCGAGGGCCAGCATCGGATGCATCACTTCAAGGCCGTCGCTCTGAAGACGCCAGGCGCAATAAGCTCGGAAGATCAGAATGGCAGCCAGACTGCGAGTGCCCATACCGTGACGGCCCAGCGGGAGACTAGCGGCTCCTTGCGTCGCGAATTGCACGTCCATACCCCGGCTGAGATCCCGAAGGTGTCGTGGGAGCGGGGTGATAGTAATGCTCTCACGCTCGCACGATACGGTACGGTAGAGATCAACGAGGTGCTTGCCAATGTGATCGAGCACCGGGCTCCCGTCTATGATTTGCTGGTTGAGGGCGGTTAGTTCGAGTTCAAGCTTTGTGACCAGATCGCTCGGCAAGCCCGGGTCAGAAATCAATCGATGCCAGTAAGATCCGCGATTAGTGAACTCGTCATAGAGGTCTCGTTGCGCATCCAGGAAGTGAAGCGCAAGCGGTTCAACCTGGTTGGCTGCGACAGCGTCTCCCCTTACCTTGGCCTCCGCCCACCGGTCCGACTCCGGCCAGTCCTGCAGAAACCGGCGACGAAGGACGTGTTCGTTTCGCGTGGCGTCCCATTCTAGGGTTGCGCGTAGTGCCAGGAACTCGCTGTCATCCTTGACATCCTGGGCGATGGCGTTCCCCCACAACTGCACCCAGTAACTCCCCTCGGGAAACGCGTCGAGGAAGCAGCCGTCGGCGTCGACCGGCCGAATAAGGATGTCAACCACGATCGTGCGGTCGCGGGGCGCGGCCTGCTCGCCGGGAGCCAAGTAGATGTCGTCACGGGTTATCACTCGGCGGCCTGCGCCGATGGCCGCGAACATCGCGTCCAGGAAGCTCGTCTTGCCGGCATTGTTCTCGCCCACGAGTAACGTCAGATCGGAAAGAGCAACGTCGATCTGGCGAAGCGACCGGAAGTTACGAACTCGGACCTCGGCGATTCGGATTCCGCTGACGTAGTTGGCGAGGGCATCGGCGTCGGCGGTCACAGCTCACCCCGGAAGGCGCGGTCGAGGACGGCGGGGACGAAGGCGTCCAGTTCGCGCCGACTCTTCATCTGCTGGCTGTGCAACGCTCGCAGAGCAGTGGTAAGCCCTTCCAGCCGTGCGACCATGGCTTCCTGTACGGATTTTGGCGGCAGCGGCAACCGGACTTCTTGGAGCTTGGACGCGCTGATGCCGATATTGCCCGCGGTCGTCGCACACAGAGCTTCAATTTGTTTCCGCGTTTTTCCGGCATTCATCGCCAGTGCGACGAATCGAGGATCAGCGAGCGAAGCGTCCACGCGGAAGCGAATCAGCTTATCGGGGTATACCTGCCGAGTCCCGGATTCTCCGACATAGATTGCAAAGCGACCGACGAATCGAAGGTTGCCGTTGAAGCGACAGGCCAAGAGGTCGCCCGGCTCGAGGAAGTACTTCGTTGCCTCGTCCTCATCGATAGCGAGGTAGCGGACATCCGATTCGTCCACCCGCGCATCCCCGCGCGAGGTGACCGCGCTGATTCGCAGAACTGGAATGCCCGGAGGTGTAGGAGACGGAAACGCAGATAGGCCGTTGCGCGATGGTTCACGTAACAGGTTCCGGAGAGAACGTAGAGGCCAGCCCCCGAAGCCGAGGAGATTGTCGATGACACGCCTCTCAATGAAGCCGCCCTCTTCCTCCGCCGCCCGTCGCAGGCGTTGCGCCTCCTCGACCTTCGCCGCGATCGCCTCCACCCGCGCCACGATCCGCCGCTGCTCCTCGATCGGCGGAAGCGGAATTGTCAGTTCCCAGAACTGCGGAGGGTTCAGCGTGAGCTTGCTGATGGCAGCCGCCCCTTTGGACATGGATTCGGCTTGTTTGGCGATGGTGGGCGCTCGGAACCACCATGCCACGTAGCGAGGGTCGAGAAGCTGTGGGACGGGCCGGTACGTCGGGAATTTGTCCGACACGATCCGCCCATGAACGCTCGCGTCCGCGACGGCGAAGGCGCCTTTCCACGCGAATAGCTTGTTGTAGACAACGTCCCCTTCATGGATCACCCACTGTTGCTTGCGCGCGATCTGCGCTCCCAGCTGCCGCTCTCGCACGAATGCTCCTTGTCCGTACCAGCGGACTCCCACGGTCTCGTACTCAGCGGCGTCGTCCAGGACGATCTTGCGCTCAACTCGCTCCATGCATTCGGCAAACGGCACGAGTGGCCAGCCGTCACCCATGGCTCTTCCCCAGCAACGCCCTGATCTCGCCCAGGATCTCGATGATGCGGTGCTCTTTGGCGAGGATGTCTTCGACGAGCTGCTCGGGCGGCATGTGTTCGTAGTCGGCCGCCGCGTTCGGGTTCTTCCGGTCCAGGTTGCAGTTGTTCGCCAGCAGTTCCGCGGCGGGCACCTTCCAGGCGCGTTCGTTCTCCTCTCGGTCCTTCCACCAGGCGAGCAGCGGCGCGAACTCCTCGTACTGCAGCGGCTGCGTCTTCGTGTAGTTCTTGCGGCCTTCCGGCAGCGGGTGCTCGTAGTACCAGACCTCCTGCGTTGGCCCGGAGCGGTCGAAGAAGAGGACGTTCGTGGGGATGCCGGTGTAGGGCGCGAACACGCCGTTCGGCAGGCGGAGGACGGTGTGGAGGTTGTACTCTGTCAGCAGCTCCTCCTTGATGCGCGCCGCCACGCCGTCGCCGAAGAGCGTGCCGTTGGGGACGACCACGGCAGCGCGGCCGCCGCGTTCGCTGCCGTGCCCGGGCCGCTTGAGCCTGCGCATGATGAGCTGGAGGAAGAGGAGGGCGGTTTCGGCCGTCTGCTTGTCCTGGGGGAAGTTACCGAGGATGCCCCGCTCTTCTTCGCCGCCGAAGGGCGGGTTGGTGAGGATGACGTCGACGCGGTCCCGGTCTCCGATCTCCGTCACCTTCACGGCGAGACTGTTGCCCGGGTCGATGCGAGGCGACTCCAGGCCGTGGAGGAGGAGGTTCATCTGGGCGAGCAGGTAGGGGAGCGGCTTCGCCTCGTTGCCTAGGATGCTGCCCGTCTGCAGCCGCTCGCGGTCCGCGACGGTTTGACACTGCGCCTCCAGGTGGCGGAACGCCTCGACGAGGAAGCCGCCCGTGCCGCAGGCAGGGTCGAGCACGGTCTCACCGAGCCGGGGGTCCGTCACTTCGACCATGAGCCGCACCAGCGGCCGGGGCGTGTAGAACTCGCCGCTGTCGCCGGCGGCATCGCGCATCTCGCGCAGCATCGACTCGTAGAGCGCGCCGAGGGTGTGCAGCTCGTCGCTCGACGTGAAGTGGATGTCGTCGACCTTGTTGATGACGTCGCGCAGCAGGTAGCCGCTGATCATGCGGTTGTTGACGCCGCGAAAGACCGTCGCGATCACGTCGCGCCGGTCGCCGCCGTTGGCGCCCTGGAGTCCCCGGAGGTAGCGAAAGAGGCCGTCGCCGCGGGTGCCGTCGGGACGCACGGCTTCGTCCTGGTTGATGAACGCGAGGAGTTCGTCGCCGGTGATGCCGCCGTCGTCCGCGGCCCAATCACGCCAGCGGTAAGGCGGCAGGATCGCAGGCTGGAAGCGCTCGCCGGAGATAGCCGCCTCCTCCTCGCGCACCCGCTCGAGGTCGTCGAGGAACTTGAGGAACATGATCCAGGTGAGCTGCGGGAGCCGGTCCAGGTCGCCGTTGAGGCCCTTGTCCTTGCGCATGATGTCGCGGGCGGACTTCACGAGGCTGGCAAGCCGTTGCGCGGTTGTCACGGCTGGGACTGCCCTGGGCGGCTTCGCGTCGGTGATGGAGAACTTTGCCAAGGGGCACCTCAGGATTCGTAGAGCAGGGTCTGGAGCTGGTGGACCGCCTGCCGGAGCGCGTCGCCACCGCCGAAGAGCCGCGCAATCTCGAGGACGTTTCCGCGCTCGGAGATCGGCGGGACCTTGAGCACGTCCGGGATGACGAACTGGGCCGTCCCGTGTTCCGCGTACTTGTCCAGAAGCTCGCCGAGGATGGCCCGGGCTTCGGGTCCGTACTGGTCGAAGAAATCGGTCCGGTCACGCCTGAGCATCTCGGCCCGCTCGCGCCGCGTCCGGAGAGGCGCGTTGTAGGCGAGGTGGCAAAGGAGGTCGAAGGGATCCGCCTCGGGCTGTCCGGCGGACGCGGCCAGCGTGTCGAAGTCGATTCCACGCTCCGTCAGCTTGTCGATGATCTCTGACCGTTGCGACGGATCTGACCAGCGGCGGCGGAGGTCGGCGGCCAGCGGGAACAGGGTTCGCACCTTCTGGCCGGCATAGTCGGTGAGCTTCACCACCGCGAGCTTCTTGCCGTCGGCGTCCAGGTCGTAGACGACTTCGCCCACGACCTCCACGTAGTCGCCGTCGAAGTAGAGCTTGCGGCGCTGCCGCTCGTCCTCGTCCACGATGACGGCCCCCCCGGCGCCGTCGTCGATGGGCTCTTCGGGCACCTCCTCCTCGCCCGACCCAGGGACGGTCTCGCCGTCGTCGTCGATCTCCTCGGTCGTGACGCGGACAGGGTCGCCGTCGAACTCGGGATCGGCGAACGGGCGTGTGGCCGAGCCCGTGTAGTCGAGGATCGTGAAGTAAAGCTTGCCGTAGTCGTCGCGGACACGGGTCCCGCGGCCGATGATCTGCTTGAACTCGGTCATCGAGTTGATGACGCGGACGAGCACGATGTTCTTGACGGTGGGAGCATCGACGCCGGTCGTGAGCAACTGCGAGGTGGTGAGGATGACCGGCGTCCTGCGCTCCAGGTCCTGGAAGTTGCCCAGGTGCCTGCGCCCGATGTCACCCTCGTCGGCAGTCACCCTGCAGACATAGTCGGGATGGTCCTTCACGAGGTCCGCGTTCAGATTGACGAGCGCCTGCCGCATCTCCAGCGCGTGCTCCTGGTCGACGCAGAAGACAATCGTCTTCGCGAACCGGTCGGTTTTCTTGAGGTGCGCGGTGAGGTGCCGGGCGACCGCTTCCGTCCGGGCACGAAGGGCGATGACCCGTTCGAAGTCTCTGGTCTGGTACTCCTCATCCGGGATCTCCCGTCCGAACCGGTCGACATCACCCTTCGATGGCCGCCACCCGACGGCATCCCAGGGCGTGAAGGCGCGATGGACCCGATAGGGGGCGAGGAAGCCGTCCTCAATACCGTCTCGCAAGCTGTAGGTGTAGAGCGGGGCGCCGCCGAAGTACCGGTAGGTGTCACGGCTTTCGTCACGGAGCGGCGTTGCCGTCATCCCGAGCTGGTACGCCGGCTCGAAGTACTCCAGGATCTCGCGCCAGCTGCTGTCGTCGCGGGCGCTTCCGCGGTGGCACTCATCGACGATGATGAGATCGAAGAAGTCGCGCGCATACTCACGATAGAGCGGCGGCCGGCCCTCACCCCCGGCGAGCGCCTGGTAGATGGCGAAGTACATCTCCCGGCTCTTGACGGCGTTGCCGCCCTCGATCTTCGCCCGCGCATCGCCGAAGGCCGCGAAGGTCTTGTCCTTCGGGTCATCGATGAGGATGTTCCGGTCGGCGAGATAGAGGATCCGCGGCCGGCCGGGCCTGCCGTCACGGTTCCAGCGCCCGGTCCAAAGACGCCAGCAGATCTGGAAGGCCGTCTCGGTCTTGCCGGTCCCGGTCGCCATCGTCAGGAGCATGCGTCGTTTGCCCTGGAGTACGGCCTGGACAGTCCGGTTCACGGCGACTTCCTGGTAGTACCGCAGCAGCCGCCCGGGCGTGTGGTAGCCAGGCGTGAGGAGTTTTTGCTCTTGATCGGGTGTGATGCCCTCGGCAGACCGGAGGCGTTGCCAGAGCTCCGCGGGACCGGGGAACGCGTCGAGGTTCGTCTCCGTGCCAGCGAGGAAGTCGAACTCGACAATGCCATGTCCGTTCGTCGAGTAGGCGAACTTCAGGCCGAGGATCTCGGCGTAGTCCTTCGCTTGCCCCAGCCCCTGGCCGGGCGCCTGGTAGTCGGCCTTCGCCTCCACCACGGCGATCGGGATGTCACGCGTGTAGCGGAGGAGGTAGTCGGCCCGCTTCTGCCGACGCCGTGCGGTCCTGGTCCCGGCGACGACGATACGGCCATCGGTGAATGAGCGCTGCTCGGTGATCGAGTGGGGCGCGGTGTCCCAGCCCGCGGCCTGGAGACGTGGAACAACATACGTGCGACAGGTGTCTGCCTCGTTCACGGGTGGTCTTCCGGGGGCTGCCAAGGGCGACGCCGCGCGTGGATCCTAGCCCCAAGACTTTACCGGCGGCAACGCCGACACCGGTTGTCGCGAAGTGCTGGCCGACTATGACAGCCGCACCTCCACATTCGCGACGTGCTCGTGCTTGCCGGCCGGACCGAGCCCGGCCATCGCCTTCTGCGTGTTGGCCAGCCCAAGGTAGAGGCTGAACCCCCGCCCATCCATCCAGGCGAGCGCCTCCTCGCCGACCAGGCGCTTGCCCTCCTCGTTGTCGACGCCGTTGCCGCCGATGAGCCGCTCCAGCCGCTCCACGCGGGCGCGCAGGTCCATGTCCTCTCCCTCCTCGGTGAAGTAGAGCCAGTTCTTGTCGACCGACTGGCCGCAGACGATAGACGTCCCCGCGAACTGCTCGATGGCGACGTCCGCCGCCGTCCAGCCGCCGTAGGGCAGGCCGTCGACGTCGGGGTCGCTGTCGTACCAGGCGTTCCAGAGCTTCCGGCCCTGGCGGGCGAAGACGTCCGTGTCGGCCATGTACGGCCGCCAGTACCAGCCGCCGCTGTAGACGTGCGCGAAGGTTCCGGCGGCGGTGAAGGCGTCGAGCGCGCGCTGGACGCAGGCGATGCGCTGCGCCGGCGTCCACGACGTGCCGTGGTCCGTATCCTCGACGTCGAGCCACCAGCGGGCGATCGGGAGGCCGTCGAGCCGGGCGAGCGCCTGGCGCACCCACCACTCCGGGTCCGACTCGAACTCCAGGAAGGTGTACGCCTCCAGCCGCAGCCCGGCGGCGAGGGCCGCTTCCGCCTGCTGCCGGGCGAAGAGACCGTAGTTGCCGGGGCCGGAGGCGACGATGACCGTACCGATGCCGGCCGCCTTCATACAGGCCGCCTCCCCGGCGGTGAGCTCGCCGCCCCAGCGGGACATGTCGACGCAGTTCGGCTCGCTCATACCCGCTCCCTCGGGCAGCGGGCGAGCTGCTGCTCGTGACGCTCAACGGCCCGGCGCTCGTGCTCGGCCATCGCCCCCTCCAGCCGCTGAAGGGTGTCGACGACCGACTGGAGGGCAGAGGCGGTGTCCCGGTCCTTCTCCTCCAGGTGATCGAGGAAGCGGTCGGTGACCGCCTCGAGGCGGCTCCACATGAGGCGGATGGCGAGGAACATCGCCCCGATCACGGCGCCCGCCACGCCCAGGTCGACCAGCTGGCCGAACGGGTCGCCGGAAGCTGCCTGCAGGAACACGATCATCGCTCCCTCCTCAGTGCTGGTGCTCGGGCGGGCCGGCGAAGCCGCGCCACCACTCGCGCTCGTCCTGGTCGAGGTGGACGGCGCTCAGGCGGCAGGCCTCGGCCGGCACCCAGCGCAGGCGGCCGTCCTGCTTGGGGTCGGAGACGAGGAGCTGGCCGTCGGCGCGGGCGGCGAAGACAAGCAGCGCCCGGTCCCCGTCGGCGTCGCCGTCGACGCGGACGGTGAAGGTCCTCACGGCCCGATCTCCACGGCGCCCACCTCCTTCGTCTCTACCTCCGAAACCAACCGCTCCGCGCCGAGAAGCGCAAGGTGCTCGGCCCTGGGCGCCGGCCGCGGCTCCAGGTAGCGCGGCCGCACGTACGCCTTCGCCCGGGCGGCGATGGCCGCCTCGATCTCCGACTTGCCGGCGTCGAGCGGCAGGGCGAGCGTGTCGACGAGGAGGACGATGCGCCGGTCCTCGGCATCGGCGACCGCCCACTCCACGGTGACATGGAGGCTGTCGGCCTCCGGTGCGATGCGGGTAATCGTGAACGTCAGCTCCTTCATGGGGCCTCCTTAGACCGGGACCAGGCTGGTGGCGGTGACGAGCGACTTGCAGACGATCTCGAGGTCGAGGAGCTCGGCCGCCGTGAAGACGATGGTGTTGCGCTGGCGCAGGGGATGGCCCTGGGCGTCCTGCAGGTAGGCCGTGACGTCCTTGCCGAGGAAGTCGGCGGTGAAGGGGCCGCCCAGGGCGGCTGTGCGGTCCGTGCCGTTGATGGTCACGCGGATGTTGGCGGCGGGCGTCGGGCCGGCGCCCTCGTAGATGCCGAAGACGAGCGCGTGGCTGTGGGCCGGGACCGTGACCGAGTGGGTGTGGCTGGTGTCGGCCGACGAGGTCGCGCCGGAGACGGCGTGGGTGTGGTCGGCGACGGTATGCGCATGCGAGGTGCCCGAGGAGCTCGTCGTGCCGGTCACCGCGTGGGTATGGTCGGCGGCCGCCTCGTAGGTGTAGACGGGATTGAAGGCCTGGCCGTCGGGCAGGATCATCCAGAAGGAGACGTTGGCGGAGCCGGTCGCGTTCTTGCCGGCAACGGCGTAGTTGTTGACGTGGTGGCGGTGGTTGTTGAGGGAGTGGCTGTGGCTGCCGACGTTGGGGAAGCCCGAGCCCGTGCCGTTGTGGTAGTGGGTCGCCGATTCGAGCTGGGTCGAGGCGACGTCGGGCACGGCCGAGTAGGCGGCCGGGCCGCTGCCGACGGCCGCGAACATCAGATGCCGGTGCGTGCCAGCGGCCGAGGCGGACTGGCCGCTAATGGAGTGGGTGTGGGCAGCCTCCGCGCTTGAGGTCTGGCCGCCGCCGGCGCTGGCGGACTGGCCGCTGATCGTGTGGCTGTGCGCGGAGCCACCGCCGGAGGTAGCAACGCTGCCGCCGCCAGAAGCCGCGCCGGTGGCGTTGGTGCGCACCGGCTTCACGGCGACGCTGAGCAGTGCCTGGTGGAGGAAGGAGACGTTGGCGTCGTAGTCGACGACGAAGGTGACGCTGTGGGTGGCGTCGACCGAGCGCCGCTCGGGGCCGTGGATCTCGCGGTAGGTGTAGGGGCGGAGCGAGACCTGCAGGGCGTGCATCTCCTCGAAGACCTCGGCCAGGCGGGAGGCCTCGTCCTCCTCCTGGCGGTCCACGGTCGCGACCGTGAGCGAGCAGGCGTCGCCGCCGTCGTCACGGAAGCGGCGTTCGAAGCCCATGAGCCAGAGGCTGGCGTCAACCGAGAGCCAGGCGTCGACGCTGCCGTCGTCACGATGGGCGAGGCCGCGATAGACGAGCCGCAGGCGGTCGCCGACCTGGAAGAGCGGCAGGCCGCCCTCGTCGAGGTGGCGGAGGCCGGCGACCTCCACCTCGTAGGCGGTGCGCGGGTCCTTGTGACGGGCGAGCCAGGTGGCGGCAACGTCGTAGAGCGCGTTGGCCGCCGCGGTGAACCCGGACGGGCTGTTGGCGAGGGGCAGGGCGTCCTTGACGCTGAGGACGCGCGTACGGCGCCCGTAGGCGGCCACGGAGGCCGCGTCTTCGAGGTACCAGTAGGTCCGCCCATCCGGGCCGACGGCGCTCTGGACCGCGTAGGGCGAGGCGCGGGTGGCGTAGCGGAGGTCGAGCTGGTTCACGCCCTCGCCGGCGCCGAGCGGGATGACCCGGTTCCAGACCTCGCCCGACTCCGCCAGCACGCGCAGCCCCGTGACGGGCGCCAGCCGCCGGTTCTCGCGGAGGAGCGGGCTTACGGCCTCGACGTTCTGGAGGACGACGGCGCCGGCCGCCCCAAAGGCACCGACGTCGATTTCCGCGTTCCAGGGATCCTCGCGGACGTGGAGCCGGAAGATCTCGGCGACCTTGCCCAGCGCCGCCCAGACGGGGAGGCCATCGAAGCGCGCGAGGAGCGTCGTGGCCGGGGCGTCGAGCGATCCGGCGCTCCAGCCGCTGCCAGCGAGCAGCGTGGCGACGGCCGCGGCGAGTGCGCTGCCGTTGAAGGACCGGCCAAGGAGCGTGTTCTCCCAGGCGAGCCGGCGGGCGATGCTGCTGCCGGAGACGCCGAGCACCAGCCCGCCCTCGGCGTCGACCACCCACTCCGCCCGGTCGACGAGGCCGCGGAAGACCAGCCCCTCGCCCTCTCGGAAGAGGCGCACCTCGTTCCCCTGGGCGATGAGCGGCGCCTTTTCGTCACCGGCCGGCATGCGAAAGGTGAAGCTGCCGATGCGGTCGAGCTCCATGCGATAGGAGGCGGCGAGGAGCGAGGTGATCGGGCCGGCGCCGAGCCGGTTGCCGGCCGCGTCGTTGACATCGACCCGGAGGCGGGCCGGCGGGAAGTCGCCGAAGGCATCCAACGCCTCGACCTCGGAGAGCGCGGGCGCGAGCGTTGCCGAGTCGGAGAGCGCCGCCGCGATGGCGTCCGCCTCGCTCGCCCCGGCGCCGAACTCGTCTGCGTCAAGGAGCTCGGCCCCGGCCGCCTCGGCCTCGGCGACGTCGACGGCGAGGTCCTCGCTGTCGGCCTTCAGTTCGGCGACGAAGAGCGCCTCCGTTTCGTCGACGGCCAGCGCACAATCGTCCGCGTCTGCGAGCGTCTCGGTGACCGCGAGCCCGTCCGCCTCGTCGAGGGCGAGCGCCAGGCTCTCGCCGTCGGCAACGGGAACGCTGCCGCCGACGAGCTCGGCGAGGTGGCGGCTGGTGCGGCCCGGCACTGGCTATCGCCCTCCTACAGGCTGAGGACCTTCCAGGGCACCGCCTTCGCGGAGCCGCGCAGCTGCTGGAGGGTGAAGACGACGGCCTGGGCGTCGCTGTCGCCGATGAGCGGGATCGCGGTCCAGAGCCCGCCGCCTGCGTCGAGCTGGCCGGCGTAGACGACCTCGCGCCACACCGTGCGCAGGGCGCCGCCCGCGAGGATGCGGGTCTTCCCGGCGACCGCGAAGGCGTCGCCGCCCGCCCGGCCGGCGAGGTCGAGCTGGAGCTGGTAGACCTTTCCCTCGGTAAGCGTCGCCAGCGTCCCCTCGACGCCCGGCTCGGTGGCGTACGTCCCGCTCGCCTCGACCACGGTTGCCATCGCTCAGCCTCCGAGGAAGGTGACGCGGGCCGTCCCGGCCATCACGCCGAGGACCGCCGTGCCAATGCGCACGACCTGGTCGCCGTCCAGGCCGGAGCCGTTGTCGACGTCCTCCAGGGCCACGCCGACGGCGCGGTCGCCCTGGGCGCCGGTGAAGGGACCGTAGAAGAAGGTCCAGCCCGTCGCCGCGCCCACGACCTGGCCGCGGTAGACGCGCGTGGCCGTCGCGAGCGGGACGACGGCCTCCTCAAAGCGAAGGGGGAGGTCCAGGCGCACGGGTGCACCTGAGGGCAGGCGCAGGCGGTCCCACTCGACGCCGTCGAGCGCCAGCCAGGCGTCGAGCGTCCCCGAGGAGGAGTCGACGATCAGGCCGACCAGGTCGAGCCCGTCCTCGACGATGCGGCTCACCCAGGACTGGAACGTCGCGGCGCCGCTCTCCAGTCCGTAGCCGCTCACCGGATAGAGCAGCCGGGCGGGCGCCGTGAACGGGTAGGCGGAGACGAACGGCGTTGTCTGGTGGGCGATGAGCAGCGCCTGGTCGAAGGGCGAGAAGACGACGCCGCGGCCGTTGCCGCCGGGAAGCGTGGCCGGGTTGGTGAGCTTCGTGCCGAAGCCGCCGCCCGAACTCCAGGGGTAGACGGTCACGAACGGCGTCGTGTCGTGCGCGACGGCGACGGCCGTGCCGGAGAGCGTGGCCGCGAAGGCGACGCCGTAGCTGATGCCGGCGGGCAGCGCGGCCGGGTCGGGGAAGGCCCGGCCGAAGCGGCCGAGCCCGTCCGCCCGCCGGTAGCCCGCGTCGAAGGGCCAGGCCTTGACGAAGGGCGCGGTGTCCCCAGCCGCGGCCAGGAAGCGGCCGTCCGGGGACCAGGCGACGGCGTTCACGTTGCCCGGCGAGCT
>JBLNCO010000101.1:0-3175 GCA_050260715.1 Hyphomicrobiales bacterium
ACTGCAGTCACCCGCCAGGTCCACGCCGTGGCCGTGCGTGTCCCAGGTGTAGACCAGGTTCAGGCCCGAGGAGTGGTCGAAGTAGGCGTTGTCGTCGTCGGACTCGGCGATCCCGTCGCAGGACCGCGCCGAGCCGCCCACGCCGGAATCCATGTAGAGGCCGAAGATGACGTTGTCGTCGTAGTCGGTCGTGCCCTCGTTCGTGATGTCGTAGTGCCAGAAGATCACGTTTCCGGCCTGCGGGTTCGCCCACTGGAAGCCGCGCACCTCGACCCGCAGCCCGAGCCCGAAGCGTGACGAGTCCCGCGCGTCGGGGACGAAGTCCCACGAGTCGTAGAAGTTGTCGTCCATCACCGTGAACGACTCCTGGTCGGCGGCTGGACGCTTGCCGAAGTAGCCGTCCCACGACCCGGCCCAGCCTGGGTCATCGGGGTCGGCCGCCTTGTCCGGCCACGCGCCCGGCCAGGTGCGCGAGTCGTTGCTCATCGCCGGCGACCGTCCCTTGTTGATCCCGGGGTCCGCCTGGAAGAAGCCCGGGCGCGGCTCGAAGCGCATGATCCGGTTGTAGCGCGGGCTGTTCCCCTGCCGCTCACGGTAACCGGTCTCCATGATGATCACGGTGTCGCCCGGAGCCTGGACCACGCGGCCCATCACGAACGGCGTGATGCCGTCCGTGTAGTTCATGCCGCTGCCCTTCGGCGCCTCGGCCGAGTGGAAGACGCTGAGGTCCACGTTGATCGGATCCTGCGGGTAGTCGCCGACCATGCCGTAATTCCAGAACCGCGTCCGGATGCGGTTCGCGTCGTGCGTCCCCATCCGCTCGGCGTTGGCGGTGCCGCGCTGGTCCGGCGGGCAGGTCGGCACCAGATCGGCCCGGGCCGTCGTCACCAGCAGCGCCAGCAGGCCCGCCGCCGCCCAGGCCGCCCACGTGCCGAGCGCATCCCGCGTTCCGTCGCGATTCATGACGCCCCCTGAGCGCCGAAGCTCATCGTGACCCCCACCTCGATCCGCCGCGGGGCGTAGTAGCGGGTCGGGTCCGCCAGCGCCGGGCTGCTGGTGTCGCGCGAGTAGTCGGGGCTGCCCGTGTCGGTGAACACGAACCCGTTGAAGAAGCGGCCGTCGAACACGTTGAAGGCGCGCACGAACAGGGTCGCCCCCGCGGGCAGGTTCTTCTCGCCGCGCAGATCCATCAGCACGCCGGCCGGCTTGCGGCCGGCGTTGTCGCCCAGCCCCACGCTCAGCCCGGCCACGTCGGCGGGCGTGTAGGGCTGCCCGCTGACCACGCGCGTCACGGCGGCGAGCGAGAAGACGCGCGGCTTCGAGGCCTCGACCGTGAGATTGAGGGTGTGGCGCTGGTCCCAGTTGAACGGGATCGTGCGGGGCCGCGGGTCCTTGCCGGCCGAGGCGCGCGTCGCGGTCTCGCGCGGGTCGCTCGAGTTGCCCTGCGCCCGCTGCCAGGTGTAGTCGAGCGCGGTGCTGAACAGGCCGCGGCGCCGCTGTTCGAGCGACACCGTGAAGCCGACGACGTCGCCGAAGTCGACATTGGTCATGCGCGGGTACTCGGCGTCGTTGTAGGTGGTGATGAACTCGACCCCGAGCAGGTTGCGGATGTCCTTGTAGAACAGGTTGAGGTCCACGCCCAGCCACTCGGTCACCGCCTGCTTGTAGCCGAACTGGTACTGCACCGTCTCCTCGGGCTGGATGTCGGGGTTGCCCATGACCGAGTAGCTCGTGCTGCTCGACTGCAGCTCGGTGAGCACGCGGTAGTCGGCGTTGGTGAACACGTCCTTCAGCGACGGCATCTGGTAGAAGTGCCCGTACGCGAAGAAGAGCGCCGCGTCACGCGTGACCGGATACGACACGCCCAGGCGCGGGGCCAGCGAGTGCTTGCGCGTGGTCGGGACCAGGCGCGACTCCGGCGCGCCGGCGATCGAGTTGGCGGGGTTCTCGAGATCGGAGGGCAGCGCCGCGCGCGCGTTGAAGTACTCGAAGCGCAGGCCGGCGCGGATGCGCAGGTCGTTCCACTCGAGGTCCTCCTGCGCGAACGCAGCCGCCGTGTAGGGCTTGTAGAAGGTGAGGGACGGGAAGCGCGGCAGGTTGTTCACCTCGCGGTGGAGGACGCCGCCCTCGACCTCCGAGAGGTGGCCATCGTCGCCGAACGACAGGTGCGGCCACGAGAACTCGGCGCCGACCTTGATCTGCTGGTCGCGCGTGACCTGGCTGACCAACGAGTTCTTCCAGACCACCGTGCTGGTGCGCTGGTGGTTGCGGGTCAGATCGACGCCCTGGACGATGGCGCCGTGGTTCCAGTCGGAGAACCCCTTGGGCGGCCCGGCGGCGTCGTAGCGGGGATCCCAGACGTCGTCGTAGGCCATGTCGCGGTAGTCGAACCAGTTGTGTCGCAGGCTGACACTGTAGAACGTGCTCTTGCTCAGCGTGTGGGTCCAGTCGAGGCCGTGCACGATCGAGAACGTGCGCTGCCGAGTCATCCCCTCGGGGTCGTAGCGGTAGCCGAAGTTCGCGTTGCGATGGGCGATCAGGTTCGCGATCCCTTGATAGCTCACCTCCACGCCCGGGAGGCTGCGGTTCGTGATCTTGGCGACCCCCGACCACTCGCGGTTGTAGCCGAGCGGCTCCGACCCGAAGTCCCCCGTCGGCATCTGCCCGTTGATGATCCGGTCGGTGGGCCGGAACTCGCGCAGCGCCGAGAGGTAGTCGTTCGACTCGGCATGGCGCCCGTTGAGCAGGAAGTAGGTCCTGGGCACTCCGGTCGGGCCGCTGAGGCTCGCCTGGAAGCTGCTCGTGCCGGCCGGACGCGAGTCGTGGAACCATGGGAGCACCGACCGACGGCCGGGATCGTAGGAGTAGCCGCCGCCCAGCGCCTCGGCGTCCCAGCGGAACTTCTCCGTGCCGCGCCGCAGGATCGCGTTCACCACGCCGCTCATCGCCTGCCCGTACTCGGCGTCGAAGGTCCCGCTGATCACCTGCACCTCCTCGATCAGCGAGCGGTCGAGGCGCAGGCTCGACGCGTTATCGTAGGCGTTGTTGACCGACACGCCGTCGACCTGGAATTGCACCTCGCCGATGCGCCCGCCCCGGAAGTGCCCGTCCACCACCCCGGCCTGCAGGTTCACGATGTCCTGCAGCTCCTGCACGGGGAGCGCCTTCAGCTGCT
>JBLNCO010000102.1:0-5848 GCA_050260715.1 Hyphomicrobiales bacterium
GGCGAATATGGGCGCACTCTGGTCGAACAAGCAGAACGGCACCGGCCAGTACATCGACATCTCACTCGCGGAGACGCACTTCGGCGGCGTGGACCGGCGCCACGCGACGGCGATCGCCTACCAGTACAGCGGCCGCAAGACGCTCCGGCTGGCGGGCGCCGGATCAGGCATGCCACAGGGCATCTACCCCTGCGCGGACGGCTTCGTTGACTTCACGAACGCGGGCCTCCGGCCCGACCGCGTGCTCGACATGCTCAACTACCCGGACTGGGCGACCGACCCGAAGTACGCGGACCCGATCGCGCGGCTGAACCCGGACATCATCGACGAGTGGAATGCGAACTTCATCGTCTGGTGCCTGGAGCGCACGAAGCGCGAGGTCTGGGCCGAAGCGCGGCGCGCGAAGGTGATGTGCGGGCCGCTCTTCACCATGCAGGACATGTACGAGGACGAGCACTTCCGCGGCCGAGGGTTCTGGTCGAAAGCCGACCACCCGGCGATGGGCACGGTCGAGTTCCCGGGACGGCCGTTCCAGATGGGCGAAGGCGGCTGGGCCATCCGGCGCCCGGCGCCCTTGCTGGGCCAGCACACCGAGGAGGTGCTCCGCGAAGCCGGCGTGCCCGGGGAGACGATCGAGGCTGTGCTCGCAAGCGCGAAGGCAGGTGCGAAATGAAGAAGCCGCTCGAAGGAATTCGCGTCGTCGACCTGTGCGTGGTGTGGGCGGGGCCGTTCGCGACGATGCTGCTGGGCGACCTGGGGGCCGAGATCATCAAGCCTGAGAACCCGTTCGTGTTCCAGCCGATGACCCGCGGCGCGCTCGCGCGCCCGCCCGAGGCATTGCTGCGAGCGTCGAACGCGTGGGGCGGCGGCACGCCGGGAAACGTGCCCGGGGAGCGCCCGTGGAACTACAGCCCGACGTTCGTGAGCCTCTACCGGAACAAGAAAAGCTTCACGGTCGACCTGCGGCGGCCCGAAGGGAAGGACATCCTGCGGCGGCTGGTCGAAGTCTCCGACGTGGTGTACGAGAACAACGCGACGGGCACGATGGAGAAGCTGGGCATCACGTACGAGTGGCTGAAGGGCATCAAGGAGGACATCATCTTCGTGCGCGTGCCGGCGTACGGGAACTCGGGGCCGTACCACGATGCCCGGGCGCTCGGCGTGCACCTGGAAGCCGTGATGGGCCACACGATGCTCCGCGGCTACGACGACGCCGACCCGTCGGTGAACACGGCCATCTATTCGGGCGACTACCTGGCGGGTGCGCAGGGCGCTTTCGCGGTGATGGCCGCGCTCTGGCACCGCGAGAAAACGGGGCACGGCCAGCTCATCGAGATCGCCCAGGCCGAGAACGCAAGCCCCATGTTCACCCAGGCCATCATGGACTACAGCCTGAACCGGCGGACGCAACGGGCCATCGGTAACCGGGATGTGCACGGGCGGTATCCCTGCGGCGTGTACCCGGCGCAATCGCCCGGGACGCCCGAGGACCAGGGCGACCACTGGGTGGCCATCCACATCGAGACCGACGAGCAGTGGAAGGCGTTCGGCGAGGCGATCGGCAGCCCGGAGTGGGTGCGCGACCCACGCTTCGCGACGAACGAGGGCAGAGCCGAGCACTACCGGGAGATCGACCAGCACATCGCCGATTACACGCGCGACAAGGACGACTACGAGCTGATGCACCGCCTGCAGGCCGTGGGTGTCCCGGCGGCGCCCGTGCTCGAAGCGTCGCGGTTGTTCGACGACCCGCACCTCCGGGCGCGCAACTTTCCGCGCAAGCAGACGGTCGAGGGCGCGGGGACGGTCGAGTACGTGGGGCCTGTCTGGCAGTTCAAGGGCACGCCGGTCGAGTTCTACCAGCCGCCGGTCCTCTTCGGCGAACACAACGAGTACGTCTATCGCGAGCTGCTCAAGGTCAGCGACGAGGAGTACGAGTCGTTGAAGGCGGGCGGCCACATTTCGATGGACTACGACCCGAGCGTGCCCTGAGCGAGCAGCGTTCCGCGGACAGCGATACCGTCCGGCCCGTGATGTACACGGAGCTGGCGGAGTGGTTCCACGCGATTACCGCGCCGGAGGACTACGAGGTGGAGGCCGGCATCTACCGGCGGCTGCTCGAAGAGAATGCCCGCGGGCCGGTGCGGACGGTGCTCGAGCTCGGGTCGGGGGGCGGGAACAATGCCTCGCACCTCAAGTACTGGTTCGAACTGACGCTGGTGGACCCAGCGCCGGGCATGCTGGCCGTCAGCCGGCGGCTGAACCCGGAATGCGAGCACATCGAAGGCGACATGCGCAAGGTGCGGCTCGGGCGCACCTTCGATGCCGTGTTTATCCACGACGCCATCGCCTACATGACCACCGAGGACGAGCTGCGTGCCGCGTTCGAGACCGCGCACGTGCACCTGCGGCCCGGCGGGGTCGCGCTCTTCGTACCGGACTGCACGAAGGAGACGTTCCAGGAGGGCACGTGGCATGGCGGCCACGACCGCGATGGGCGGTCGCTTCGGTACCTGGAGTGGCGGCACGACCCGGACCCTGGGGACAACACCTACCTCATGGAGTTCGTGTACCTGCTGAGCGAAGGCGGCGGGCCGTCGCGGGTGGTGCCCGATGTCCACCTCTGCGGGTTGTTCGCGCGGGCCACGTGGCTGCGGCTGCTCGGCGAAACCGGCTTCGCGGCGATGGTGGTGCCGCTCGACGTTTCGGGTGCGCAGACGGAGGAGTGGCAGGCGTTCGTGGCGGTGAAGCCCGAGTAGCGCTAAGCCATGCGCGGGTCGGGGGCGACGAGGTCCTGGTCCTCGGGGTGCTCGTCCAGGTAGTGCTCCATGTAGGGGCAGAGCGGGACGACGCGAAGCCCGCGGGCACGCGCATCGTCGAGGGCGAAGCGAGCGATGCGGCTGGCGACACCATGGCCCTCGAGCGCGTGGGGCACGCCCATGTGCAGGTAGTCGATGCGGCCGCCTACGAGTTCGTAGTCGAGCTCGGCCACCTGGTCGTCAACAACGATTTCGTAGCGGTTGGCAGCGCGGTTATCGCGCACGGTGAGCGTGTCGGGATCGAGTTCCACGGCTCCTCCTGCGCCTCGAGGGGCCAATCCATCGTAGCGCGCCCGGCGGCGGCTCAGGCGGCGGCATCGATGAGCCTTGCCGCGAGGGTTCCCAGCCAGACGCCGAAGAGGCCCACGACGACGCTCAGGCCGACGTACCACCCGGCGCGCAGGAGGTCGTTGTCGCGCAGGAGGGCGTACGTCTCCCAGCCGAACGTGCTGAACGTCGTGTAGCTGCCGAGGAAGCCGGTGACCAGCATCAGCCGGGCTTCGCGCGAAAGCCACGAACGTTCCTCGGCGAGCGCGAGCAGCAGGCCGATGACAAAGCAGCCGGTCACGTTCACGACCACGGTGCCGAAGGGAAACGTGGAGCTCATCGAGAGCTGGATGCGCTCCTGGAGGAAGTAACGGAGCGGCGCACCGAACACAGCGCCCGCGACGATGTACGCGTAGGTCATCGGCCGGTGCTCCCATGGCCGCCGGCGCCGCGTTCCGTCTCGGTGAGCTGTTCGGCCAGTTCGAGGGCGACCGGCGCGAGGCGCGTGAACACGATTTGCGCGATGCGGTCGCCGTTGCGGACCTCGTGCGTGATGTCCGGCGCGGTGGTGTAGAGCGTCACCATGAGCTCGCCGCGGTAGTCGGCGTCGAGGGTGCCGAACGTCGAGAGCACGCCCTGCTTCGCGAGCCCGCTGCGGGCACGGACCTGCGCGTCGATGCCCTCCGGAACTTCGAAGGCAAGCCCCGTGCCGATGAGCACCGGGTGCTGGCCGACGGTGACCGGGCTGTCGATGCAGGCGTAGAGGTCGAACCCGGACGCGCCGGCTGTGGCGCGACCGGGCAGCCGCGCATCGGCACGCAAGCGGCGGACGCGGACAGTGGGCTGCTCCATCAGCGGGAAACGACCGGCAGATAGACAGCGCTCGGACGAGCCCGGTCGTGGAAGACGGTGTTCATCGCGACGCAGGAATCGCGGTCGGTTGCGATGGTATTGCCGGTGTTCGTGTTCCGGTCGAAGCGGGGGAAGTTCGAACTGCTGATTTCGAGCCGGATGCGATGCCCTCGCCGGAACACGTTCGACGTCCCGGCGAGGTCGATGCGGAGCTCGACGGGCTGGCCGGGAGTCAGCAGCTCCACGCGGTCGTAGCCGGCGTGGTAGCGCGCCCGCATGATGCCGTCGCAGAGGTTGAGCGCGGTCCCATCGGGCGCAACGTCGACGAGCTTGGCGGTGAAGTCAGTGTCCTTCGCGGTCGAAGCGGCCCAGAGGTGCACCTCGACCGGGCCGGTGACCTCGACGTCGCGATCCAGGGGTGGCGTGGTGTAGCAGAGGACATCGGGGCGCTCTTCGACCGGCCGCTGGTCGAATTGGCCACGTGGCACATCGAGAGGATAGGGGAAGAGCGGGCCGCCCACGGTCGGGCAGGGGTTCAGCGGGTCGTAGACGAAGTGGTCCGGCCGTTCGGCGGCGGGCGGTTCGAGCGCAAGCACGCCATCGCCGCGAGCCGTGGCCGCCGCACCGTTGCTGTGGAGGAAGTAAGGCGTGATCTGCGCCTCCGGCGGCGGCCAGTCGCTGTAGTCGGACCACTGGTTCGTCCCCATTGTGAACACGCGGGCGGCGGGCTCGCGGTCGATGCCGTTGTCGTCGTCCCGAAGCCAGCGGTTGAACCAGTGGAGGTGGAGGTCTTCGAGCAGCACCTGAGCCGACTGGCCGAACACGGTCTGGCCCGCCGCGGCGGTGAGCTGCGCGCCGTGGAACCAGGGGCCAACGATGAGCTTTTGCCCGTGGCGGGCGAGGTCGGTCGCGCCCTCGCGCTTCATCCCCGAGAAGTTGCGAAGCGTACCGCGGATGAAGAGGTCGAACCAGCCGCCGAGGTTGTAGGCGGGCACGGCGATGCGCGGGTGGGCCGCCTCGATGGTGATGGGCCCCCAGTAGTCGTCGCGGGTGGGGTGGTCGAGCCATTCGCGGTAGTAGGGGGCCACGACTTCGTGGGCGAAGGCGGGCAGCTCGCGGATTGGCAGGTGGCGGATGGCCGGCCAGTGGTTAAAGACGACCCCCGCGAGGCCGCCCATGAGCTCCTGGAGCTGCGCAGGTTCGAGGTTCGCGCGGGGCACATCGGCGAGGGCGAGCAGCACCGCGGTCCAGGTGAGATTGAACCCGAGCTCGAAGGCGCCGCCCTGGTAAGTCCAGCCGTCGTAGAAATCGGAGCCGGTGAGGCTCGGGAAGATGCACTGGAGGTTCGGCGCCTGGGCAGCGGCCGCGAGCCACTGCGTCGCGCCGAGGTAGGAGATGCCGTACATGCCGACGCGACCGTTGCTCCACGGCTGGCGCGCGGCCCACTCGACGGTATCGAACCCGTCGTCGAGCTCCTGGAAGAACGGCCGGAACGTGCCTTCGGATTCGAAGCGGCCGCGGACGTCCTGCACGACCACCACGTACCCTTCGCTCGCGGGGCGGATGGGCTGGAGCCAGCCGTAGGCGAGCGGCGCCATCGACTTGTTGTAGGGCGTCCGGGTGAGGAGCACGGGGTAGCGCCCTTCGGGCTCGGGCCGGAAGATGTCGGCGCGGAGCACCGTGCCGTCGCGCATGGGAATGGCGACGTTCCGTTCGACGCGGATATCCATGAGCTGGGCCACAGGCGATCCTCGGCGGCGAGTTTGGGCGCAGCCTACCGCCGGCGGGTCAGCCGGACAACGCGCGGCGGCTTAGCGGGCGGGCTGGGCGAGCATCTCGCGCGCGGCCTGGCGGGTGGCCTCACTGACGCCGCCGAGCATCGAGGCGAGTTCGTCGATGCGCGTATCGCC
>JBLNCO010000103.1:0-3137 GCA_050260715.1 Hyphomicrobiales bacterium
GGCGCACCGGGCACTTCAACCTCGGTACTCGGCACTCGGCACTCGGTACTCCCTAGAGCGCCAGCGACCACGGATTCTCCAGGATCTTCTGAATCTCCTTGATGAACCGCGCGCCCTCGGCGCCGTCCGTTACGCGGTGGTCGGCGCTCAGCGCGACCTTCATCACCTGGCGCACTACCACCTGGTTGTCGCGAACGACCGCCTGCGGCATCACCGAACCCACGCCCAGGATCGCCGCCTGCGGCGGCTTGATGATCCCGATGAGCGTCTCGACCCCGAAGGCCCCAAGGTTCGTGATGGCGAAGGTGCCCTCGCTGTACTCCTCGGCGGTCAGGCGCCCGTTTTTCGCCCGTTCGATGAGCTCCTTCGATTCCGCCGCGATGGTCCCCAGGCTCTTCCGCTCGCACTCCAGCACCGCCGGCGCGATCAGCCCTTCGTCCAGCGCGATCGCAATGTCGATGTTGATGTGCTCGTGGAACCGGATGCCCTCGTCCGTGTACTCCGCGTTGAACTTCGGGTGGCGCTGCAACGCCAGCGCGACCGCCTTCACGAGCAGGTCGTTGATGCTCACGCGTTGCTCTTCGCTCGCCGCTGAGTTCACCTGCTGGCGGAAAGCCAGCGCGTCGGTCATGTCGATATCGAGCGTCAGGTAGTAGTGCGGCTGGTTCTGCTTCGAAGCGACCATCCGCCGCGCGATCGCCTGGCGCATCCGCGAAAGCGGCTGTACGCCCGTCGCCGGCTCTGCCGGACGTGCGGCGGCCGGCTGCTCCGCTGGCCGGGGGGCCGGTTGCGGTTTGGGCGGAGTCGGAGTGGCCGTTGGGGCCCCAGGCGCCTTCGCCTGGATAGCCGCCTCCACGTCGCGCCGCAAAATGCGCCCATCCGGTCCGCTCCCGCGCAGGTTCGTCAGCTCGATGCCCGCCTCGTTCGCGATGCGCCGCGCCACCGGCGAGACGCGTAGCCGCTCGCCGGCGCCCGCGCCCACGGGCTCGCGCTCCTGCGTCGAAACGCGGCCGTCGACGCCCGTGGGCGAGATCTCGGCATGGGCCTCCTCGACTTCTGGTGGCGGTGGCGGCGCCTCTTCCGCCGAATCCACGGATGTCGTCGCCGGGGCTTCCGCCGTGGCGGCGGCCGTCTGTACGGTCTGCCGGGCACCCTCGTCATCGATGGTGCGCCGCGCCGGTGTTTCCGCCGGCGGTTTTCGCTGCACGTCGTCGGGCGGTGTCTCGCCGTCTTCGCCCAGGAGCGCGATCACCTCGCCCACCGGCACGGTCTCGCCTTCGTCGACAACGTGCTTCAGGACCGTGCCCGACTCGAACGCCTCCAGTTCGACCGTGGCTTTGTCGGTCTCGATTTCCGCGATGACTTCGCCCTTTTCGACGTGCTCGCCTACCTGCTTCACCCAGCGGACGAGCGTTCCCTCGGTCATGTCGGCGCCCATCATGGGCATAGTCACTTCGCTGGACACAGGCGGCTCCTAGAGCATGGCGAGGACGGCTTCGACCACATCCTCTTCGGACGGCAGCGCGGCGAACTCCAGGTTCCGATTGTAGGGCATCGGTACGTCCTTGCCGCTCACCCTCGCCACTGGAGCATCGAGCCAGTCGAACGCGCGCTCCATGATCTGCGCGCTCAGTTCGCCCCCGAAACCACCGAACTTCCAGTCGTCCTCCACGACCACCGCCCGGTTCGTCTTCTTCACCGACTCGATGACCGTGTCGATGTCCAGCGGGCGCAGCGTGCGCAGGTCGATGACCTCGGCGCTCAGTTTCTCCTGCTCTTCGAGCATCGTGGCCGCGCGGATCGCCTGGTGGACGCTCCCGCTGTAGCCGATGACGGTCACATCCGTCCCTTCGCGCAGCACGTTCGCCTTCCCGAACGGGATGCGGAAGTCGCCGTCTTCGGGCACTTCGCCCCGCACGCCGTACAACGCCGAATGCTCGATGAAAATCACCGGGTTCTCGTCGCGGAACGCCTGCTTGAGCAGCCCCTTGCCGTCGGCCGGGTTCGAAGGCACGACCACCTTCAGGCCGGGGAAGTGCGCGTAGAGCCCTTCGAGCGAGTGGCTGTGCGTGGCGCCCAGCTGGCTGCCGCCGCCGCTCGCCATGCGCAACACGAGCGGCACGTTGAACTGCCCGCCGCTCATGTACAAAAACTTCGAGGCGTTGTTGATGATCTGGTCGATCGCCACGAAGCTAAAGTTGATGGTCATAATCTCGACCATCGGCCGCAGGCCTCCGAGCGCCGCACCGATCCCCGCGCCCACAATGCCCGACTCCGAAATCGGCGTGTCGCGCACGCGCTCGGGTCCGAACTCGTCGAGCAGGCCCCTCGTTACCGCGTACGAGCCCCCGTAAGCGCCGATGTCTTCGCCCATCAGGAAGATCCGCTCGTCGCGGATCATCTCCTCGCGCAGCGCCTCGCGCAGCGCGTCCCGCATCCGCATCTCTACCATCGCGCGCTACTCCTCGTACACGTAGTCGAACAGGGTGCGAAGTTCCGGCTGCGGGCTCTTGTCGGCGAACTCCACCGTCTCCGCGACCTCTTCTTCGACCCGCTGCGTGAGCTCTTCGAACCGCTGGTCGTCGAGCAGGCCATCGTCCATCATCCGGCGCTTCAGCCGTTCGATCGCATCGTTCTGGCGGAACTCGGCGACCTCTTCCTTCGTGCGGTAGAGCTCCGCATCGGCCATGGAGTGGCCCTTGTAGCGGTACGTCATCGCCTCGATGAAGTAGGGGCCGTTGCCGTTGCGGCAGTGCTCGATCGCCTTCATCGTCTCCTGGTACACGCCCACGACGTCCATGCCGTCGATGCGCACCGCCGGCATGCGGTACGACTCGGCGAGCTTGTAGATGTCGTTCGCCACCGACTTCGCTAGCGGCAGCCCCATGCCGTAGCCGTTGTTCTCGCAGAACCACACGACCGGCACCTTCCACAGCGATGAAAGGTTCAGCGCCTCGTGGAATTCGCCTTCGGCCACGCCGCCGTCGCCGAACACGCACATCGTCACCGAGTCGCGCTGCTGCATCTGGTCCGCGAGGCCCAGCCCGACCGCCACGGGCATGTTCCCTCCGACGATTGCGTGGCCGCCGTAGAAGTTGTGTTCTTTCGAGAAGATGTGCATCGACCCGCCACGGCCG
>JBLNCO010000104.1:0-10284 GCA_050260715.1 Hyphomicrobiales bacterium
GGCGTCTTCATGTCGAGCAGCAGCATCGAGATGCCGCGATGCTTCGGGGCCGCCGGGTCGGTGCGGGCGAGCATGAACATCCAGTCCGCGCGGTGGGCGCCGGAGGTCCAGATCTTCTGGCCGTTGATGACATAATCATCGCCGTCGCGGACGGCCGTGGTCTGGAGCGAGGCGAGGTCCGAGCCGGAGCCGGGCTCGGAGTAACCCTGGCACCACACGACTTCGCCGGAGGTGATGCGCGGCAGGTGCTCCTTTTTCTGCTCGTCGCTCCCGAAGCGGATGAGCACGGGGCCAATCATCTGGACGCCCATGCCGCCGGCCTGGGGCGCGCGCGCTTCGGCCATCTCCTCGTTGAACACGAACTGCTCGACGACGGACATACCGGCGCCGCCATATTCGGTCGGCCAGTGGGGGGCGATCCAGCCCTTGTGCGCGAGCGCCTTGCGCCAGTCGCGCATGAGGTCGGCCTGCGCATCGGGGTCGAGCTCGTTCATGTTCCGGAGCCCGTCGGGCAGCTCTTCGCGGATGAACGAGCGGACTTCCTTGCGGAACTCGGCTTCAGTAGTGGTATCGCGAAATTCCATGCTGCCCTCCTTTTGCTCTGCCCGGACCGTCGTGGTTTTGGCGGCGCACATCATTGCGCAATTCGGGCCCTGTCGACACCCGTCCCCATAACTCCGGGCCTTATGGTGTGGATGGCGGCGGGCGGCCTGTGCTACACCAGCGGGAACACGGAGGTGGCTGCAATGTCCGAAGTCAAGCTGGTCGATGGCGTCTACGAAGGGCCGGTGCGCGCCGGCAGCAACTGGTCGCGGGAGTCGGCGGGAAGCATCCACGACGACGCCACGGCCTCGAAGCTCGGCTTCCGCGGCGGGACGGTCGCGGGCAGCATCCACATGAACCAGTTCGTACCGCCGCTCCTTGAGGCGTTTGGCGAGGAGTGGTTCCGGAGCGGATTCCTGTCGCTCTATTTCGTGAACGCCACCACCCACGGCGAACCGGTGCAGGTCTTCGTGAAGCAACCGGCGGCGGGCGAGACCCAGGTGCCAACCTGGATGAAGCGCGCCGATGAGGACACCCAGGTTGCGGTGGGCCATGCCGGTCTCGGCGACACCTCCCGGAGCGAGCTGCGCACACGCGACCTCCGCCCCGGCAACCCGGACGACCTGCGCATCCTCAAGGGCCTCGCGCCAGCGTTCGACCTTGGCACGCACACCGTCGCGCTGAGTTCGAAGCGGCAATCGGAGCGCATCGCGGCCGGGGAGATGAGCGAGCCTATCCCGTGGTACACCGACCCGGGCCACTGGGGTGGGCTCGTGGCCTCGCCCTCAGCGGCCGTCGAACTCCTCTGGGCCGCGCCCACTTCGACCATGCGCCCGATTGCCGGGCCCGTTGTGGGGCTGTTCGGCGCCATCGAAATCGCGCACGTAAAGGGCCCGATCATTCTCGATGAGACCTACGAGGTGACCGGCCAGGTGGTCGCGGTGGGCCAGAGCCCGAAGACGGAGTACATGTGGTTCGATTCGTCGGCGAAGAACCGCGCGGGCGACGAAGTGGCCCGGATGCGCATGCTCCTCCGCTTCATGAAGGCGAGCTCCGACCGTTACAAGGAGTAGGCAGCTCGGGGACGCAGGTCCTTTACCTGCACCGATTGGTTCACGGCGCTACCATCAATGTGTGGTGAATGAGCCCGGTACCCTCCGGGGCCGCGTCGCCGTTGTTACCGGCGCGTCGAGTGGGATTGGCGCCGCTATCGCCCGGGCGCTGAGCGCCAAGGGCGCCGCGGTGATGATCGACTACCTTGGCGACCCGGCGCCGGCCGAAGCGCTCGTGGCGGAGCTGCGGGCGGCCGGCGGCGATGCAGCGTACGCCGAAGCGGACGTAAGCCAGCCCGCTTCGGTCGCACGGCTGTTCGCGGCGATCGATGCCCGCTGGGGTCGGCTCGACATCCTCGTGAACAACGCCGGCATCGATGGCGAGCGGCAGCGAGGCTGGGAAGGCACGATCGACAACTGGCACAGCGTGCTCGCCGTGAACCTCTTCGGCGCCTACTACTGCGCCCGGGAAGCGCTTTCGCGGATGGTCCCGAAGGGGAACGGAGTGATCGTCTCGGTGAGCTCGGTCCACGAGGTCATCCCCTGGACGGGCTACAGCGCCTACACCACGAGCAAGGCCGGGCTTTCGATGCTCATGAAGACGCTCGCGCAGGAGGCGGCGCCACACGGCGTACGGGTGGCCTGCGTCGCGCCGGGCGCCATCCGGACAGCGATCAACCGGGCCGTCTGGAGCGACGAGGAGACCAACGCGGACCTGCTTTCGAAGATCCCGCTTGGCCGCATTGGCGCCACGGAGGAGGTGGCGTCGCTGGTGGCGTACCTGGCTTCCGACGCCGCGAGCTACATAACGGGCACGACGGTGTTCGTCGACGGAGGCATGACCCTCTATCCATCCTTCGAGCACGGCGGCTAGCACGCGGTGACGCGCATCGAGGACTACGGGCTCATCGGCGACACCCATACCGCCGCGCTCGTCAGCCGCGGCGGTTCGATCGACTGGCTCTGCCTGCCGCGCTTCGATTCCGGGGCCTGCTTCGCGGCGCTGCTCGGCGGCGACGACCACGGCCGCTGGCTCATCGCGCCCCGGGGCGGTTACACACACACCTCGCGCCAGTACCTGGAAGGCACGCTCGTGCTGCAGACCGTGTTCGAGACGCACGACGGCGAGGTGGAGGTCCTCGACTTCATGCCGTTCCCGTCGCTCGAAGACGAAGTGGACGTGATGCGCGTCGTGCGGGGCCGGCGGGGCAGCGTGCCGATGGAGATGGAGCTCGTCTTGCGGTTCGACTACGGCTCTGTGGTGCCGTGGGTGCGTCGGCGCGACTTCGGGCTCACGGCGATCGCCGGCCCGAACGCGGTAAGCTTCCACTCGCCGGTGGCGCTCGAGAACAAGGACTTTCGCACACGCGCCAATTTCACCGTGCGCGAGAAAGACGAAATCAGCTTCACGCTGACCTGGCACCCCTCGCACCACCCCCAGCCGCCGCAGCCCATCCTCGCCGCGCGGGCGCTCGACCAGACCATCCAGCACTGGCGCCGATGGTCGGAGCACTACAAGGGCGGCGGGAGCTGGAGGGACGCGGCGAAGCGGTCGCTCATCACGCTCAAGGCGCTGACCTACGCGCCGACGGGCGGGATCGTCGCGGCGCCGACGACGTCGTTGCCCGAACAGCTCGGGAACGTCCGGAACTGGGACTACCGGTACTGCTGGCTGCGGGATGCGACGTTCACGCTCTACACGCTGCTCGTCGCCGGCTTTGTCGACGAGGCGATTGCGTGGCGCGATTGGCTGCTGCGGGCGATCGCCGGGAAGCCGGAACAATTGCAGATCATGTTCGGCCTGGGTGGCGAGCGGCTCCTGCCGGAGTACGAGATCGACTGGCTGCCAGGGTACGAAGGCAGCGAGCCCGTGCGCGTGGGGAACGCCGCACATCGCCAGTTCCAGCTCGATGTCTACGGCGAGGTGATGGACGTCTTCCACGTCGCGCGGCGCAGCGGCATTTCACCCGACGAAGACGGCTGGCTCTTCCAGAAGGAGCTGCTGGGCACGCTGGAACGCGTGTGGCGCCAGCCGGACGAAGGCCTGTGGGAGGTCCGCGGGCCGCGCCGGAACTTCACGCACTCGAAGATGATGGCGTGGGTCGCGTTCGACCGTGGCGTGAAGGCGATCGAGCAGGCCTACCTGGATGGGCCGCTGGACAAGTGGCGGCGCCTCCGCGAAGAGGTGAAACGGGACGTCCTCGAACACGGCTACGACCCGGAGCAGAACGCCTTCGTGCAGTACTACGGGACGAAGGACCTCGACGCCGCGCTCCTGATGATGCCCCTGGTCGGGTTTCTGCCGCCCAACGACCCGCGCGTAGTGGGCACCATCGACGCCATTCAGCGGCGCCTGATGGCGGACGGCTTCGTGCGGCGCTACGTGACGAAGGAGCACGTGGACGGCCTGCCCGAAGGCGAAGGATTCTTCCTCCCATGCACGTTCTGGCTCGCCGATGCGCTCATCCTCCAGGGGAAGCGCGAGGAGGGACTGAAGGTGTTTCAGCGGGCATCGGCGGCCGCGAACGACCTCGGGCTCTTCTCAGAGGAGTTTGACCCGGCGAGCGGGCGTCAGCTGGGAAACTTCCCGCAGGCGTTCACGCACGTGGCGTTCGTGAACACGATCCATAACCTGGCCCTGCCGGAGACCGGTCCGGCGCAGGCCCGCTCGCAGCAGTAGTCGGTGGCCGAACCGGAACGCGGGTGTTCGCGGAACCCGGGTGGCGCGCGAACATTGCGATCGCGTACCCTTCCCCGCCGGGGCTGGCCCGATGTTGGGTGGCCCACCCGGAGAGACGAGAAGCGAAGCATGGCGGAGACCCCAGGGCTGGACGCGTTCGAAGAGCTGGCTGCGCACCAGCGGGCCATCCGGCGCTTCACTGCCGAGGATGTCGACGATGCGCTTATCGAGCGGGTGCTGCGAGCGGCGACGCGCGCGCCGAGCGCCCGCAACCTCCAGCCGTGGCGGTTCATCGTGGTGCGCGAGCGTGCGACGAAGGCGAAGCTGGGCGCGATTTTCGACGAGCTGGGTGCGCAGATGTACGGCGCGAACGCGCCCGACCACACGCCGTGGGCGGACGTCCCGGTGCTCATCGTGGTCGCCTCCGAGTACGTGTTCGGCCGCGATGAAGGCGGCATCGCGGCGCTGGGGGCATCGATCTACCCCGCGGTCCAGAACCTGCTGCTCGCGGCGCAGGCGGCGGGGCTCGGCGCGGTGCTCACGACGCGCTGGAAACGCCGCGAACCGGAGCTTCGGCCGCTGCTCGGGCTCCCGGAGGAGATGGCCATCCACGCGATCATCCCGCTCGGCTGGCCCGAATCCCGGCCGGGAAGCAACCGGCGGCGGCCAGTTCAGGACATAACGTACCGCGAGCGGTTCGGGGAACCCTGGCCGAAGCGGTAACGGCGGCCGCTCGAGCCTCGCGCTAGCCGTTCAGCACCGTCGCCTGGCTGCCCGCCGGCATGATGGCAATGTGCGACATCGGCCAGCCCGTGTCGTACGCGCCGTGCCAGTGCTCGACGCCGGCCGGGATGACCACCGTGTCGCCCGCGCTGATGACCCGCTCGCCGTCGCGGTCGCCGACCTTCCCGATGCCGGAGACGACGTAGAGCACCTGGTCGGTGGAGTGCGTGTGCCAGGCGGCACGGGCGCCGGCGCCGAACTGGACCATCGTCACGGTCAACTGGTCGGTGCCGACGCCGGCGAGCGTCCGGGCCCAGACCTGCCCGCCTTCGAAGATGGCCGCGCCGCTGCGCTCGGCCGGCTCGCCCTCGTCGGATTTCAGTACGCGAATGGCCATGCGGAACCTCCTGTTTCGTGCAGGCTGGACTGGCGACGCGCCATCAGGCAAGTGGGGCGGCGGTTCGGAGGCACGAAAAACGCGGCCGGTGTGGCCGCGTTGGAGTTGGCTGGTGGAGACGCGGGAGAGTTGAACTCCCGGTCCAGCAAGGGTTGGCGCCGAATTATCCTACAGGCTTTCCCACCGATCAGGATCTCGCCGGTCGCTACAGTGGTGGTCCCCACGCGAACCGGCCAGCCGATAAGTCTTTCGCGAGCGGTATCGGCGTCTACTCGCGGCATCCCGGCATTGCAGCGTCCTTCCCTGGGCCCACCGGGCCGAGGCTCAGAGAGGACGTCCTCACTTAAGCGGCGAGGAGTTCAGGTTGACGATTGCCAACTATTTTTGGTCGCCTGATTAACGAGGGTGACAACCAACCTCGGCCTGCTATCCGGCTACCTTCGCCTCCTGTCGAATCCTTTCGTCCCCACAAATGTATGCGGCAGACTGCCGTGCCCACAGAATAGCACAGGCGTTCGAACGCGGGAAGAGGGTTATACCGCGCGGCGGACAGCGCGCTCGATCTCGCGGGTCTGCTCGCGCTCTTTCACCTTCTCCCGCTTGTCGTACTTCTTCAGGCCGCGCACCACGCCCAGCTCGACCTTTGCCTTGCCGCGCTTGAAGTACATGGCGAGGGGGACGATGGTGAGCCCCTTCTCCGATGTCGCTTCGGCCAGCCGTGCGAGCTCCTTCTTGTGGAGCAGCAGCTTGCGGTCGCGGTCCGGTTCGTGTGTGGCGTAGCCGGCGTTCTTGTAGCGAGCGATGTTGGCGTCGACCAGCCAGAGCTCGCCGTCCTTCATGCGCGCGTAGGCGCCCTGGAGCTGCACCCGGTGCTCGCGCACGGATTTGATTTCGGAGCCGGTCAGCACGATCCCCGCCTCGTAGCGCTCGAGGATTTCGTAGTCGTGCCGGGCACGGCGGTTGACGGCGATGGTCGAATCACTCATTCGGAGACACCAAGGCGGCCCCGGCCGGGTGGCCAGGGCCGCGCTGCGTCACAAGTGTAGCGCCTCAGGGGTTGCCGCGCAGGATGTCGATCGCCTTGAAGAGCTGAATATCGCCCTGGCCGACGTACTGGTCGGAGGTCATCTGCACTTCGACGTCGGGTGTGATGCCCAGGCCTTCGATCTGGTCGCCCTTGGGGGTGAGCCAGCGGCCGATGGCCATGTAGAGCGCCCCGCAGCCCTCGGGGTCGCCGCAGCTCTTGAGCTGCACCGGGATGTTCACGGTGCCCTTGCCGAAGCTGCGCGTGCCGACAATCTTCGCGCGGCCGTTGTCGCGCAGGGCGGCAGCGAGCACTTCGGCGCCGCTGGCGCTGCCTTCGTCCATGAGGATGACGACGGGGATGTGGGTCAGGATGCCGCCCGGGTGCGCCGTCGTGCTCGTCTGCTTCCCGTTGGCATCGACCTCCGTGATGATCGTGCCGTTGTCGAGGAACTCGTCGGCGACCTGCACGGTGGGCGTCAGGTAGCCGCCGGGGTTCGAACGAAGGTCGAGGATGAGCCCCTTATAGCCCTTCGATTCGATGTCTGCGGCCTTCTGGCGCAGCTCGTCGTCGGTATTCTCCCGGAACCGGGAAATGTTAACATAAGCGATATCATCGGCGGGCTTCCCGTCGCGGTCGACGATCGCCGTCCCGCTCTCGCCCGGGAGAGCTTCGAGGATGGGCTCGAGGAAGACGCTCTCCAGCGGAATTTCGCCGCGAACCACGGTCAGGTCTTCGGTCGTGCCGTCGAGGTGGCGCACCGTGAGGGTTACGCTCGTGCCTGAGGGCCCGCGGATGATCTGGACGGCCTGGTCGTCGGTCCAGCCGTCGGTGGACTGGCCGTTCACGGCGAGGATCACGTCGCCCGACTTGATGCCCGACTTCTCGGCCGGTGAATCGCGGTAGGGCGCGACGATGGTGATCGGGCCGTTGCGGTCCGTGACGGTGGCGCCGATGCCCTCGTAGGTCGAGCCGCTGTCGAATTCGAACTCGTTGAACTCGGACTGGGGGATGTAGCTCGTCTCCCGGTCGTTCAGCGAGTCGATGATGCCCTGGATGGCCGCCTCGCGGAGCTGCTCGGGGTCGAGGTCCTTACGGTCGACATACTGGGTCTGGAGGACGTTGACGATCTCGTTCAGGAGGTCGGTGCTGAAGGTGTCCTCGCCGTTGTTGCCCTGGTCCGCCGTGCTCTGGGACGAAGAGCCGGAGTCATCGTCGGTGAGGTCGTGGACGCCCCAGCCAAGGCCGAAGGCGAGCGTGATGCTCGCGAGCAGGAGGAAGACCACCACGGCCCACCGCGCGGCACGCTCGGCGAAGCCGGGCTGAGCGGGGGCAGGCGACGGATAGGTCAACGGGGCAACCCTTTCCGGCACGACAAGTCGCCCAGGAAGTAGCTGCGAGTGTACCCGCGCATCCCGAGGGCCAGCAATTTTGCGACTTACCCGTCATTTACGGAGTTGGCCATCGCCCGCGGGCGCTGGCTCTCGGCCAGCTGTGCTCAGCGCCCAGGCGAGCGCTGCTCAGTGCCCGGTGCCCGGCGCCGACCGTGCCCGAGCGAAGATGCGGCGGCGCTCCGAGACGGTCGCTCACCCTCTCCGTGCAGGATGTCCGCGTCTCGGGCACCTGTAATCCAACTTCGCACTATATCGGTTATGTTTCTCCCGACCCTGGGCGACAATCCCTGTGCGGTCACCGTCGATCTCATGGCGCCGACGTTCTTCGACCTCCGGTCGGGGCTCGCCGGCGAGATGATGCAGACGCCCCGTGAACTACCGAATCCGGCTGGAGATCATCGGCGACGTCGAGCCGTACACCTCCACGAGGCGCGCCTTCCACGACCTCGTGTACGAGTCGAACCGCGTGGGGCAGGTGCTGTTCGTGCCGGGCCGCGACGCCCTGCGCGAGCGGCTCGCGCAGCTGCCGTGAGGGTGCGTGGGTCGCTTAGCGAAGCAAAAAGGGGCCGCCCGGGGAGTTCCGACCGGCCCCTGTGTACGCAGCGGTCCCTTCGAATTATGTCACTGAAAAGTCGGCGCGCATCCCTTCGTTCGTGTGGCTGATGGTCTCGCCGTCGAACTCCTCGACCACGTCGCAGATGAGCTCGTACTCGCCGGGTGCGAGGTCGAGCGTGAGCTGCGCTTCTTCGCCCATTGCCAGCTGGTCGGTACGGCCGACCAGCTCCATCGAACCGTCGGGCGCCTTGCGGAGCACCACCAGGTCGTGGATTTCGCCCGGCTCGTCGCCACCGTGGCCGTGGTCCTCGGCGTGCACGGCCTTAAACGTGACGCGCCCGGCCGCGATGGAATCGCGCGAGAGGTCGAGCTCCCAGTTCTTCAGCTCGACGCGGACCTCGTTCGGGGCGAGCGGTTCCTCGCTCTCGAACCAGCCCTTATCGATGCCGGTGAAAATGACGAGCGGCAGCAGGAGCACGACTGCCGACGCACCCATCGCGCCCAGCGGCGCCCGGTTCGCCATCAGGAAGCTCTTGCCGCCGGTTGGCCGCGGATTGCCGCTCGCTTCGGCGATGCCGGCCATCTTCGTGCGAAGGCGCAGGCTGTTCGCCATGACGCTCACCGAACTGAACGCCATCGCCGCACCGGCGATGATCGGGTTCAGGAGGCCCGCGGCCGCGATAGGGATCGCGAGCACGTTGTAGCCGAACGCCCACACCAGGTTCTGGCGAATCGCCGAGAGCGTGGAGCGGCCCAGCATCACCGCCTCCGCGATGCGCGAGACGTCGCCGTGGAGCAGCGTTATGTCTCCCGCTTCGATGGCCACATCGGCGCCGGTGCTCATGGCGATACCGACGTCAGCCTGCGCGAGCGCAGGCGAGTCGTTGATGCCGTCGCCGACCATCGCCACCGAGCGGCCCTCGGCCTGCAGCGTCCGCACGAGCTCGAGCTTGTCCTCGGGCTTCGCGCCCGCCCGGAACTCGCCGATGCCAACGCGGGCGGCCACCGCGGCCGCCGCGCGTTCGTTGTCGCCGGTCATCATGATGACCCGGAGCCCTAGGTTCTTGAGCGCCGCAACGGCGCGGGGCGCGTTCTGCTTGACGTCGTCGAAGATGCCCAGGACGCCCTGCACGGCGCCGTCGACCGCGACGAGCACGGCGGTTCGGCCCGCATTTTCCAGTTCGGTTAGGGTCGCCTCCGAATCTGCGTCGAGGTGTACCCCGCGTTCCTCCAGCAGACGCCGGTTCCCGGCGAGGACCTCGCGGCCATCGACCGTCGCCACGACGCCGCGGGCGGTGACGGCTTCGAACGCCGTCACGTCGCCGAGCGTGATGCCCCGCTCCTGGGCCGCATCGACCACCGCGCGGCTCAGGGGGTGTTCGCTGCCCGATTCAGCTGCGGCGGCGATGGCCAGGAGGTCGCTCTCCGGCAGCGGCCCGAGAGGCCGGACCTCGGTCACCTGGGGCCGCCCTTCGGTAAGGGTGCCGGTCTTGTCGAGGACGATGGCGTCGAGCCCGCGGATGCGTTCGAGCACCTCGGCGTTCTTGATGAGCACGCCGCGCTCCGCGCCCATGCCCGTACCCACCATGATGGCCGTTGGGGTGGCTAACCCAAGCGCGCAGGGGCACGCCACCACGAGCACCGCGACGGCGTAGACCATCGCTTCGACCCACGAGTCGCCAAAGAAGCCCCAGCCGAGCCACACGCCGAGCGCAATGACGATGACAACCGGCACGAAGATGGCCGCGACCTGGTCGACGAGCTTCTGGATGGGCGCCTTCGAGCCCTGCGCGTCCTCGACCATGCGGGCCATGCGGCTGAGGGCGCTGTCCTCGCCGACGGCGGTCGCCTCGATGCGCATCACGCCGTTCTGGTTCACCGTGCCCCCGATGACATGGTCGCCGGGCTTCCGTTCG
>JBLNCO010000105.1:0-4098 GCA_050260715.1 Hyphomicrobiales bacterium
CAGCTCCACGTGCGTTTCGTCTTCGCCGCCGGGGCTGACCACGAGGTCGAGGGTCTGCGCCTCAACGTTCACTTCGAACCGCGGATTCGCACGCACGCTCTCGCCGGGCTCGATGGGCTGCGTAAAGGTGTCCTCCGTGACGACCGTGTAGACGTTGCCCAGGTCGTCGCGAAGCTCCATCTCGGGCGGGCGGACGGGCTCGGAGCGGGAGTGGTTCGGGTTCCTGTAGGTGAGGTCCATCGTCAGCAACTCCATGCCCTCGACGCCCGTCGGCTCGCGTTTGTAGTCGCTGAAGATGATCTCCATGCCTTCGGCGGTGACGGTGGGCATCGCGTTCCTCCGGAACAGGTTTCGGCACAGCTTCGCCGGGTCAGCGTGACGAGCAGGCTCCCCCGCTGGCCCCGGTGCTCGCAGGTTCGCATCGGAATCGCTGCGTCGAAGCGCTAGCGGCGCGGCAGGAGCCGGAACGGGATGTAGCGCTGGACGACATGCGGGCCCTCGCCGGCCTCGATGCGCACGCGGTAGCCGCCGTGGCGCTGCACCTGCATGCCGATGTTCGCGGCCATCTGCGCGAGCTGCGTGGAACCGGCCGGCAGGTGGGCCGGCCGCCCGATGTTGATGCTGCCCTCGAGCTTCACCAGCGACTGGCCGTCGTCGTCTTCGAGGGTGATGACCACGGGCACCGGCTGGTTCGTTTCGTCCCAGCCCACGCGGATGCCGACCGCGACGGCCATCCGCACCTGGGCGGGCACCTCGGCGGCGAACCAGGTGTCCCAGCCTCCGCCCATCAGGTAGAGCTTGCCCGAAACCACTTCTGCGTGGTCGGCGAGGAGCGCGTAGTCGATGTCCATTGCCCTGCAGCCTACCAGACGCCGCACAGCGAACAGCAGGCGTGCGGCTTCGTCAGCCCTGGGTGCGGACCGGCTCCGCCGGCGCCGGGCGCGGCATCCAGGCGCTGACGTGCGTGCCCTCGCCGGGCGCGCTCTCGATCGTGAGCCGCCCACCGAGCCGGGCCGCGCGTTCCTTCATCGACGTCAGCCCGAGATGGCCGGGGAAATCTTCGTCCGGGTTGAAGCCGGCGCCGTCGTCCTGAATGTCCAGGGTCACGCCCCCGGGCGAATCGTCCAGCCGGATGCTGATGCGGCTCGCGTTGGCATGCTTCCCGATGTTGTGGAGCGCCTCCTGCATGATGCGGTAGAGCGCCTCCTTCATCGGCAGGGGCACTTCGGGCTCTTCGCACAGGTCGAGGTCCACCTGCACCTGGTAGCGGCCACGCGCGCTCGCCGCGTGCTTTTCGATGGCCCGGACGATGCCCTCGGTCGCGAGCGACTCCGGCCGTAGCGCGAAGATGAGCGCGCGCATCTCGGCGAGGCCCGCCTCCGCCTGCGTGAGCACGAGGTCGATGGGCTCGACCGCTTTCGCGGGCTCGCGTTCGATGAGCGTCCTCGCAGTGCGGGCGAAGAGGTTGATGCCGTACAGCGCCTGCGAGACCGAGTCGTGCAGCTCCCGGGCGAGCCGGTTCCGCTCTTCGACCACGGCGAGGTTCTGGGCCTGGTCGTAGAGCTGGGCGTTCTCGATGGCGACGGCGGCCCGCTGGGCCAGCGCGGCGAAGAGCCGCTCGTCGTGCCGGGTGACCGCCTGCGGCCGCTCCCAGCCGATGAAGAACACGCCGAACACCTCGCCGTTCACGACGATGGGCAGCTGGATGAGCGACTTGATGCGCGCGATCTGCACGCGCTCCGGATACGCCCGCGGGTCGGTGCGGGCATCGCGGATGACGAACGGCTCGCGGTGCGAGAAGCCCGCGCGCGTGGAGTGCTCGCGGAAGCTCTTTTCGAGCGCCACGTACATCTCCGGGTCCACCCCGCTCGCGCCGCGAATCACCGGGTACTCCTCGTCCGCGCGCCAGCTCAGCAGCATGCTGCGGTCGGCGCCGAGAAGCTCGACGGCGACGTCGTTCAGCGCCTGGAGGACGTCGTCCAACAGGAGCGAACGGTGCAACGCTTCGTCCGCGCGATAGAGGGCGTCGAGCTGGCGTGTGCGCTCGGCGCCGGCGGCGTAGAGCTGCGCGTTCTCGATGGCGATCGCGGCCCGCTGCGCCAGCGCCAGGAACAGCCGCTGTTCGTCCGCCGGGATGGGGCGCGGCTCGGTGTAGGCGGCGTCGAAGATGCCGAACACGCGGCCGTTCACCACCACGGGAACCTGCACGAAGCTGCCCACGCCGAGGGTCGCGGCCCGCTGGGCATCGAGGTCGGGCTCCGACGAGATGTCGGTCGCGACGCGGAAAGTCGCTTCCTCGAACTCCTCGCGGCTGTGCCCTTCGAGGCCCTGCAGCACGGCCTCTTCGCCCGCGACGAGCGCCTGACCGGCGAGCTTCACGTGCGGGTGGTCCGACTCCTCGTCCCAGACGACGAGGCTCGCGCCGTCGGTTCCGAGGAACTCCACCGCCACATCGACGATCGCCTGGAGCACGTTGTCGAGCTCGAGCGAGCGGTGCAGCTCTTCGTCCGCCCGGTACAGGGCGTCGAGCTGGCGTGCGCGTTCGCGGGTCTCCGCGAAAAGGCGCGCGTTCTGGACCGCCGCCGAGGCCTGGTCGGCGATGGCGCGGAGCAGGTTTATGTCCCGCTCGCCCGGGACCTTATCGGGCGGGAAGTAGCAGTTCAGGGCCCCCAGCGCGCTCCCCTGGTACGACAGCGGCACGATGGCCACGTTGTCCCATTCGATCTGATCGAGGTACGGCCAGATGGATTCGTACGCCGCGTTCGTGCGGACCGTCTCGCGGGCGTTGCGGATGACCTGCGTCTCGCCCGTGCGGAAGGCGATCAGCGTCTCGGTGGGGACGCCCTGCCGCCACGAGGTGTTCATCGCCTCGACGTAGCCGTCGGGCAGGCCCCGCTGCGCGGCGAACCGCAGCTCCTCGGTCTCGGGGTCGATGAGCACGACCGAACAGGCGACGGCATCGCCCGAGCGCACGACCGTCTCGGCGAGGAAGCCGAGCGTCTCCTCCATCGGCTGCGCCACAGTGAGCGACGAGGCCACGCGCGCCAGCGCTTCCAGTTCGCGCACGCGCTGCTCGGTCTGCGTGAACAGCCGAGCATTGTCGACCGCAACCGAGGCCTGGTTCGCGATGGCGCTCAGGAGCGCCGTTTCCTGAGCATCGGGCGCGTCGTCCGGGGCGTAGTAGGTATCGAGCGTGCCCAGCACCTCGCCGCGCAGGACAAGCGGCGTGACGACCACCGCCTCCCACGCCGCGTCCTGGACGAAGCCGCGCACGGAGGCGAAGGCGGGATCGGTGAGCAGCAACGAACGCGCCTCCGGCAGGACCCGCGGCCTCATGCTGCGGATGGCGGCCGCGGCCGTCGAGGGCGCACCTCGCCCGTACGCCTCGGCGATGGCGGCGGGAAAGTCGCGCGGGATGTTCGCCACGCCGGCGCCTTCGAACTGCCCGTGCTCATCGACGAGGGTGACGCTGCACGCGACCGCCCGGCTGGCCGAAACGACGCTCTCCGCAAGCTCGTCGAGTGTCTGCTGGAGCGGCTGGTCGACCGTGATCTGTGTCGCGACGCGCGTGAGTGCGTCGAGCTCGCGCACGCGCCGTTCGCTCTGGGCGAAGAGCCGCCCGTTCGCCACGCCAATCGCCGCCTGGTCGCAGAGGGCCTGCAGGAACGCGAGTTCCGACTCCGAGGGCATCTGGCCCTCCGGGTAGTAGGTACCGATGGACCCGACGACGCGCCCGCGGTAGATGAGCGGCGTCGCCACCACGCCCTCCCACTCCAGGTCGCGGATGAGGTCGTGCATGGGCGCCCACTTCTCCTCTCGGAGCATGTGCGTGCGCACGTCGGGGACGCGCACGGTCGCGGCAGTCGAGGCCGAGGCGAGGAGGATGGAGTTCGACGGGTCCGGCGCGAGGCTCGTGATCATCTCCATGTAGTGGTCGGGGAGGCCATCGCCGGCGGCCGCGGTCACGCGGCCGTCTTCGACGAGCATCACGCTCGAAGCCACGGCACTCGTCGCCGCGCGGACGCTCGCCGCGACGCCGCCGAGGGTGGTTTCGAGCGGCTCTTCGAGGGTGAAGCGCGCGGCGATTTCGGCGAGCGC
>JBLNCO010000106.1:0-7689 GCA_050260715.1 Hyphomicrobiales bacterium
CCTCCCATTTCGGGCCTTGCCGCCGCCCTCCTTACCCGCCGTCGGGGCGCCGCCCGTAACGCGCCGTCGTACTGCCCGGCGCTTAGCGCCTGCCGGCCGGCACGCATTTCGTGGCCGTTCGGCCATGGTTCGTCCGTCGCATGCGACGAACGCTCTGACGAGAGGTTAACGGGGCATATGCCACCCTTACCTCACCATCACCGGGCAGGGCCATGGAATCCGAAGCCTACGTCTCGCCTATCCTCGCAGCAGCCTCGATCCTCGCCGTATTCACGGCGCTCGTCGGCCTGATGTTCGCCGAGCTCCCGGCCGCCGCGCGGCTGCGCGACCTCATCTACGCCCACGCCCAGAAAGGCATGCTGGCTGTCGCGCTCGTCGCGACCGGCTCCTCCCTCTACTACTCGGAGGTTGTGGGCTTCATTCCCTGCGAGTTCTGCTGGTATCAGCGGATCATAATGTATTCGCTCGCCCTGCTCCTGCTCGTCGCGACCGTCACGCGCGCCCGCCTCGACGCCCGGTACATCGTCGCGCTCGCCGTGGTCGGGCTCTCGCTCTCCATCTACCACTACCAGTTGCAGCTCTTCCCCGAACAGGGCGGCATCTGCTCGGCCACGGTCGTCCACTGCACCGACCGCAACGTCGACGCTTTCGGCTTCGTCTCGATCCCCTTCATGGCCGGCGCCGGCTTCCTGTCGATCCTCCTGCTGCAGATCGCAGTTTGGCGCAGCGAGGTCCTTTACCGCCGCTGGGACGCCCCGGACGCGAGCCCCGAGTCTCCCGGCGTCGCGGGCTCCCGCTCACTCGCCCACAGCTAGCCGACCGCCCGCCGTTCGGCCACGCAACGCTCCGGCAAGCCGCAGGCGAATTCCCCCGCGGCTACGCCTTCCACTCGTACAGCTCGGAGCTCGCCTTGTTCTCGAGGTCCGCCGTGTGCTCCACGAGCGCCAGGACTTCGTTCAGCTTCGAAAGCTTCTCCGAAGTTGTCTGGAAGACGACTGAGGCCGCGATGTGCATGGCCCCGCCTTCCGCGAGCCGCGCCACACCGTGACCGTTCCAGATCGCCCCGTCGCCGCTCCCCGACATGAACATGCCCTGGCCTTCGCCGTACACCTGCCCCGGGCCCCGCTCGACGATCGTGTACGTCCCCAGGTTCCTGCCCGGGACGCCGAGAATCGTCATCTCCGTTTCGAACGTGACTTCCATCCGCACGAAACGTATGTCGCCGTCACCTGGCAGCGCACGCCGGACCGTGACCCGTCCCCGCTCCTCGCCAATCTTCTCTCCTAGCATCGCAGGGAACCCCCGTCATTCCTGAATCCCGGCACTGTAGCCGTAGCTGCCCGGGTGCGCAACCCTAATTGTTATTTCGCGTATACCCTTCCTTCGGCGGCCCCGCGCGCGTACTGTCCCGGGATGGCATCGGTCTGGGCCGAAAGCGTGCGCCGCGGTCTCGAAGAGGCCCTGGACCGAAACGGCGAACCACCCCGGTTCCCCTTTGCCCGGCCCGAAGTCGGGCTGATCGATGCCGCGAGCCGGTGATCGTCACCGAGCATCACCGGGCCGTGATGGCGCCCGTGGACTGACGCGGTCTCGACCTCGCCCCGGCTGTGCCACGCCGCAGCGGTGTGTTCAATGGGACGCCAGTGTTCGACCCCGACCGGGTAGCATGTCGTTGGAGTGTGTCGGGCCGTAACGTACGATCCACGCCTGGCAGTCCAGCATGCACGGCGGCGTCCACCTTGACGTGCGTCCGCGGCCTCGATTCCGAGGAACACTCCGGGTAGCAGCGGCGTACTCTACGGTCCCTCCCGCCCCAACGAAAAAGGCGAACCATCACGGTTCGCCTTCGCAATTCGTCGTGGCTCCGCATTCCGGGACAGATCCCGAATTTTTCTGCCCGTCGAGGTCACGCTCAGGGTCGATTGCGGCAAGAAACGCCGGGCCGGCGAGAAGCGGCACTACTTCTCGTGGGAAGAGCTGCCGCGACGGAACGGGACGGATGAGAACGCACCGGCGGCACGGGCCAACCCTGTCCGCATGGCCCGAGAGTGGAAGCGTGCGATGGAAGAGCTCGGCGAGTCGCAGGCAGACCTGGCACGGCGGCTCGGTATCTCGCGGGCGAGGGTGACGCAAGTTCTTCAGATCCTGGACCTGGACCCGGCGGCGTTGGAGATGTTGGATCGCAGCTCTGGACCGGCCTTGGTGTCCGAAAGGGTATTGCGAAGGCTCAAGGCGTTGCCGTCGGAGTCCCAATATGAGCAGGTGGCAAAGTGGGCGGCTTCACATGCAGATTCGGCGTAAGCACGTAGCTCTCGCACGAGTTCGTGAAGGTCTTCGCCTTAAAGTTCGCGGGGACCGCCACCTGCCCAGATCCGCTCGCTTCATGCCAGCCCTGAATCTACGGCTACTCGCTGTCGTCAAGTTCGGGCCGGGGTGGCAGCGGCTGGCTAGGACAACGGCGTGCTGCACTCACTGGCATGAGCCAGCAGACATCGGCGTCTGATCACGCCCTGCGTATGTCCGGCGGAGCAGCTGATTCCACTCCGCGTTGCGTTGGTGCTTGAACTTGCGCTCCCCGCGGGCGACTTGTGTGAACAGTGTCGTTGCGCAATCGCCGCGCCGCGCCCGACTGGCGATAGCTGCAGACCCGGACTCATCGACGCGCGGAAAGTTGAGGCCGAGCGGGGTAAAGCCGAGAGGGCCGAGCGATGTCCAGTGCGTCCGCGTGCTCACCGCAAAGCCATGCCCGTGAACCACCGAGGATGAACACCGAACGATCGGGCGCCTTCCCGCACCGTGGAATTTCGCACTCGGCGGGGCGAATCCAGGTGAACCAGCGTCGAGACATCTGCGTAACCTTCTTTCCCGCTCGAGGATGGACCGTGGGCCGCTACGGCCGCAGGTAGTGGGCCTCGATGGTCCTCCGCACACTTCCCTCTCTGCTCGACGCCAATCGCCACCCGACGGCAGCCTTCTTCGCCGCGTCCTTGCGGAAGGCCTTTTCGCCAGGGTAGCGCTGGAATGTTTCGAAGCCGTGCGGCATAGCCGTTGAAGTGCCGTGAGACGACTCAGCTGCCGAGTCATTTGCAGCGTGCGGCGGCTTTCGGCGGACGCCCTTGGGCAGCATTGCCAGAAGACGCTTCCGCACGAGGGACAGGGTTAGAGGCCTGGACGCTGTGCTCAAGTGCCCACCCTCGTGACGTTGTCGATCGGCAATGCCTTCTGATCTGCGTGGGTCATCGCCGGTGCACTGCCAGGAGCGAGGATGTGGGTCCCACGTGGCACCCGGCCGTCGGGGGCCGGTTTCCCGGCCCCGGCCGCTTGCAGGATCTCCCGTGCCACCCGGCTCCACTGGAAACGCTCCGCTGTCCGCCGGCCGTTCTGCCCGAGCCTGTCCGCGAAGAGTGGACTCGTGATGATGGAGCGCAAGGCTTCGCGGGCCTCAGTCCCGTCCTTTGGGTCGGCGAGCAGGACCACATCCACCCCATCTTCCAGCCAATCCGAGGCACCCGCGCAAGCGCTGATGATGGACGGCAGCCCGCATGCAAGCGCCTCCAGGGCCACGAGGCCGAAGGGCTCGTACATGGTCGGCAGGATGAAGACGTCGGCGGCCGCGTAGTAGCGCTCCACGTCATGACTCTTCTGCCCGACGAACACGATGCGGTCCCGGACAGTCGGTGGCAGCGCCGAGAGGAAGGGCTCGGGCACGCCGTCCCCGACCACGATGAGCCGGACATGGTCGACGCCGTTGCCCTGGATCGCCTCTATGGCGGTCGCGAGTCCCTTGCGGCCCCAGGAGTTGCCGACGAACAGCAGTACGACCTCGCCCAGTTGGACTCCGAGACTTTGCCGCGTCGGCGCGCGGTCACGGCCGCGGTTGTCCGGGTGGAAGCGGTTGCAATCCACGCCGTTCGGCACGACCGAAATGGAGCGCAGCCGGGCACCTTCGAACCGCACGAGGTCCTGCTTCACCTCCTGGGAGATGGCAACGACCTGCTTCGTGGAGCGTCGGTAGAAGCGCCGGCCGAGCCAGCCCATGAGGTGCCCGTAGAGCGCGTAGTCCATCCCCGCGACGCCAGATGGGCGCTTTTCGCGGGGGAACGCTCCTTGGCGCTGCAAGAGGATTTCTCGTGCCTGGACGAAGTGGACCGTCGTGACGTCGGCGAAGGGCGTGAGCGCTCCGATCCCGAGGACCAGGTCGAACTTCGGCCGCCGGGCCAGGCGGGCACCGAGGAAGCGAAGACGCGCCGACAGATAGAAGGTGAGATGGGGTAGAAGCCACCCACCCGTTACCGCGCGAAGATGATGGAACTGAACGCCATCAAGAGCTGATCCGTCGCCTTTGCTGGTGAACACGTGGACTTCGTGGTGTTGAGACAACGCGCCGGCGAGGGCAAACCAGTAGTGCGGAACCCCTGCACCAGGGCCGAGCTCGGGGCTGACGATCGCAATCCGCAGCCGCGGAATCTCGGCCGGCGGGGTCGGCCAGTCGACGACAAACGCTCCCGGCTGCCTGGCGGCGCCCACTGGGATGCTCCTCCCCTCACGGGGCAGTTGGACGATCGGACCCTGTTGCAATCGAATGCTCCTTCGCTGACGCGGCGCGGGCGAGGCCTTGCTCGCCCGGAGGTTGGTCCAACCGTTGGGCTACCGAGGCTCCGTAATCGTGACCAGGTACCGGCCGCTGCCCGCCGACTTTTCTACGGGGAACCCACTCTCCAGCAACGCATCGAGCAGCACCGAGCCATCGCCCGCTGCCACTTCGAACCGTTCGTAACCGGCGGCGCGCGCGTGGTCGGCGAGTCGGAATAGCATCTCGCCGGTAACCTTATGGCGGTCGAGTGACTCATCGATCGTGAGGGTCGCCTCCGCCGTCGCGTTGGAGGCAGGCCCGTACTGGCAGATCCCGCGAATGAGCGCGGCGGGACCGCTTATGATGGCGAGGATCGGCCCGGCAGCGGAGCTCATCTCGCCAGACATCTCCTCGACGCCCCGACGGTCGATGGCGGGTTGTCCCACGAGCGCGAGCTTCCTGTCACGGCGGGAGAGGTAGTCCCAGAACTCAAGCAGCGCCGGAACATCCTTGTCGCTCATAATTCGGACGGGCAGCCGGCTCCCGAGAGCGGTTACGAACGGCCCGGCCGAGCGCGGCGCTGCCTGTCGTTGGGTTAGTGTTGTCATTTTCCGATTCCTTGTCTGCCGCTCTACTGTGTGGTCACGTGCGGAGTAGTCCGGCACGCGTGACCGGAGGACGACGCATGGTGCTTCATGGTGTTCGCCCACGCCGTGGCCAAACACCACCAGGGCGGTCGTCCAGTTCGACGTGTCGAGTTCGAAGGATGGCGGGCCGTGAACGTGCCGGTGAACAGCCACGTCGGCCCTGGAGCGTGGGCTAGAGACCGCGGGCGCGACTCTTGGCGGCCAGCCGGGACCGTGTCAAGCCATAGCACGTCGAGCAATAGTCGCGCGCCTGTGATACGACGGTGGCGCGACGGCCGCAGCCGGTTGCGCATGGGCGTCCGTCCCGTCGCGATGTGGCGCGCGGGTAGCGCGATTCGGAAACCATTATTCGGCCATCCCGTACTCGCCGACGGAGAGCACGATCTGGCCTCGTTAGCCGGACCTCGACCCTGTCGGCACCGAGCGCCCCCTGGGACCTCGGTTGTTGTGGAGCCCTAGCATACCACACGGAGCGATGTCGATGTACGACAATTGCACATTGATCCTGGGCTCGAGTGCTGGCACCGAGCATCCGGGGCACGGCCCACTCAGTTCGGGTACCGTGGAACGCATGGAAGACACAAGGATCAATCGCAACGCCGCAGTGGCGAGACTCCTGGGACGTGAGGCCGAAGGGGCGAGGCGCACTGCCCTCGATCGCGCCGATGCTGACGCCCGCGTCACCAACACATTCGGCTCGGCGCATCATCGCAAGAGCCGCGACCGCGCCGAGAGTGAGTACGATCGCGCCAAGGCACAACTTGACCGCCTATCGGACGCTGAGCTCGCTGCCCTCCTTGACGAGCAGCCGCGGTAGATCGGGCTGCGAACCTGAAGTCACACTCGCAATTGACGCGCAGGCGGTATGCTCCTGAGTAGGCCTCACCCCCATTGGCCAGCCATCCCTGCCACCGCGAGCCCTCTTCGGGCTGCGGCTGTCGCACCCTCTACACGGTCGTCGCGAGGATGTGCTGCACAAAGGCTGAATCAGGGCTCACACTTGGGCCTGGCAACCGAATCGGACCGACCGGATGGACATCACTTCAACACTGGAACGTGCGCGTCGTGCCCAATTGGCCCTCGTCCAAGACCTCTCCTCAGGAGGCCCGGCCGTCCAATCGGAAGGGGAACGGTGATGACGAACTACTACCGGGCGCGGCAGTTACTCGAGTACGCGTTGCAGGAACTGGACGCGGAAGGCACCACGCCTGCGGCCGTCACCCGAGCATGGGATCGACTGCGTGAGCTTGGTTCGAGCGCGGCACCCGTACCGCAAGGGATCACCGCGGACGTCCAAGCGATGCACGCGCAGGTCGCGCAGTGGCAGCTCCCCAGACACCGCGACGCGCTGGAGACGACCATAGCTTGGATGAACGATGACGAGCTACGGTTGGTGGTGGACAACATCCAACGCTGGGCACGCGAGGTCGATGCGCTTATAAACCAGCAACGACGGTAGGTAGATTCAGGCCTGCCGCTCGCAAGTGCGGGGTTTCAGCGAGCGGAGCTTGGACAGACGCGGTGAGACCGCTCGGTGATATGAGCGCGGGGTCCCGTTGGACCTGATCTTCACGCGCCACCAGCGGGATGTCGACGGACGGGAATCGCGGACTCTCGAGCCTTGCGGCCGACACGTCTGCGGCTCTTATTCACACGACGGCGATTCGCGTAGATGCCTGTGCGAGGCCGACGCCAGGGGCTGGAGGGTAGGCTGGTTCTTACGGAATCCCTCGCCGTCGAGGCCCTGCAATTGTCGTTGACCCCTACCAAGTCCGAGTTTCGTCCACCTCTGGATCAATCAGGCGCAGCCGCTCCCCAAGGGAAGGGGGTCGGGCGCTCGCACCATGAGTTCGCAGAGCTCAAACGCCGGGTGAAGGGCGCCGGTCTGCTTGAACGGCAGCCCCGCTACTATTCTCGAACGGTGGCCGTGACCCTGGCGGCGCTCAGCGCGAGCGTGGCCGTCCTCTTCCTCTCAAACGTGTTGTGGTTGCAGGTGGCGAACGCGGTGGTCTTCGCCCTGGTCACAACTCAGCTGAGCTTTCTCGGCCACGACCTTTGCCATAACCAGGTCTTCGCCCGACCCGTGACGAACTTCCGCTTCGGGCTAGCATTTGTTCCGGTCGTCGGGCTCAGCCCTAGCTGGTGGCGCGAGAAGCACAACCGGCATCATGCCGAACCCAACGACGTCGAGCACGACCCCGACGTCAATTTCCCGATGCTGGCGTTCTCCGAGCCACAAGCCGCGTCGAAGGGCCGAATCGCCCGCTGGTTCGTGCGCTACCAAGCTTTCCTCGTGGTCCCGCTGTTGTTTTTCGAGGGGCTCAACATGAAGCTCCACAGCGCACTCTACCTGGTGGGCAGCAAGTGCCGGTCACGAGCGCGCTGGCTCGAGTTGGCGCTCGTTGTTCTGCATCCACTGCTGTTATCCACTGTGCTCCTGCTGGCGCTTCCCTTCAGCCACGCGGTCAT
>JBLNCO010000107.1:0-8750 GCA_050260715.1 Hyphomicrobiales bacterium
GGCGACGCAGGCGAACGTCGAAACCCTGTGCGCGCGCGGCGTCGCGTTTGTCGGGCCGAACGAGGGCCGGCTCGCGAGCGGCCGCATGGGCGCCGGGCGCCTCGCGGAGACGCCCGAAATCACCGGTGCGCTCAGGCAGCTAGTCGGCCAGCGCCACGGCGACCTGCGCGGACGCCACGTCGTGGTGAGCGCCGGGCCGACCCAGGAGGCCATCGACCCCGTGCGCTTCGTCGGCAACCGTTCGAGCGGCAAGATGGGCTTCGCCATCGCCGAAGCCGCCCGCGACCGCGGCGCCGAGGTCACGCTGGTCACAGGGCCGGTCGCCCTCGAAACGCCCTACGGCATCCGGCGCGAGGAGGTGCGGACCGTCGCCGAGATGCTCTGCGCGCTCCAGGCCGCGACCGAGACGGCCGACGCGCTCGTGATGGCTGCCGCCCCCGCCGACTTTCGCACCGAAAACCCCTCGGACCAGAAGCTGAAGAAGGAAGCCGGCCAGGAAACGTTGACGGTGACGCTTACGAAGAACCCGGACATCCTCGCGAGCCTGCCGGGTGGCGGCGTGCGCGTGGGGTTCGCGGCCGAAACCGAAAACCTCGCGGCGAACGCGGTCCAGAAGCTGGCCGCGAAGCGCCTCGACTTCATCGTCGCGAACGACGTCACGGCGCCCGGCAGCGGCTTCGGCACCGAGACGAACCAGGTGACCGTGTTCCACGCCGATGGCCGCCGGGAAGACCTTCCGCTGCTGTCGAAGTACGAAGTGGGTCATGCCATCTGGGACCGGGTGGCAGCGCTGCTCGTATCGCGCGCGTAGGGCACCGGGACCCGCGAGCGGCGAATCCCTCGTCTTTCACGAATTTTCCGTCGCCCTTACCCTCCATAAGGTTGTGCGCTGATACGTTCGGGCTTGCCGGTGCGGCGGCATTTCCGGGGGAAAGCAGCATGCAGCCTGGCGGCAGCACATACGCGCGGCATCCGCAGCCGTGCCCGGTTCGGCACGATGCGGTAAATGACGGCGCGAGCTATTCGCCATCGCACTTTAACCGCCGACCCCGGCAGCCGTTGATCGTGGTGAGGAGGCGCGGGTGGCGGGGTTGCGACGCGGGACCGGGTTGACCCGGGCACTCCCGCTCTACTACAGCGCGAAGTTCGTGGCACAGGTCGCCCAGAACCTGATGCTCGCTGCGCTGTTGGTTGCCGCAAGCAGCGGCCACGGTTCGGCCATCGGCCTCAGCGGACTCTTCATCGCCTCGCTCGTCCCGGGATTGCTCTTTGGCATCGCCGGCGGCGCCCTGGTCGACCGCGTGGGTGCGTCGCGAGGGTACGTGCTCGGCGCGGTGCTGCGGATCGTCCCCATCGTTGTTGGCCTGTTCGCGCCCTTTACGGGCAGCGCCGCCTGGGCGATCGCCTTTGCCTACTCCGCCGCCTCGCAGGTGTTCAGCCCCGCCGAGATGGCCCTCGTCGATGTCCTCGAGCGCGACCGGCCCGGCCGCGCCCACTCGCTGCTGGTTGCGCTGCAGTACGGCGGCCAGGCGCTCGGGATGCTCATCCTCGCCCCTGCGCTCTACTTCGCCGGCGGCCCCCGCGTGATGCTCGCCGGCGCGGCGGCCGGCTTCGTCGTCGTGATCGCGCTCGCCGTACTGCTGCACGAGCGGCTGCGCGCCAGCGCCGCGAACGACGTGCGGCCGGCTCCCACCGCCTTCCACCTCGGCGCCACCTGTGGGTTCTTCGTCGATGAGTCGCGCGCCCGCTACGCCATGGTCACGATGGCCATCAAGACCGCTGTCACGCGGGGCATCATCGTCGCCCTGCCCCTCTACCTGAGCCACGACCTCGGCCTCGGCCACGAGGGCATCGTCTTCCTGCTGGCCCCCGGTGTGGTGGGCGCGGCGCTCGGGCTCCTGCTCGCCGCCCGCACCACGCGCCTCGACGACGCCGCCGGCACGATGCGCCTTTCGGTTGTCGGCATGGTCGTCGCCGTCCTCGCGCTCGCCGTGTTCGACTACGGCCTGCGCGCGATGGTCGAACTGAGCGGCGTCGGTGCGGTGGTCCAGCTCGAAGCTTCGATGAACACGACGTTCGTGGTGGCGCTCCCGGCGGCGTTCCTGCTCGGCCTGTCGCTCAGCGGGGCGCTCATCAGCTCCCGCGTGGCGCTCACGGCCACCGCCCCCCGCGACCAGCAGGCGCGCGTCTTCGCCGTGCAGGACACCGTGACCGAATCGCTGCTCGTGCTGCCGCTGCTGCTCACGGGCATCGGCACCGAGGTCGTCGGCGCCCGCGCGACGCTCGCCGCGATTGGCATCGTGGGCGTGCTCGCCGTGGCCGTGCTCGAACTGCCGCGCTTCCGCCACGCGCCGCTCGCCACGCCGGAGCCTGCCAGCGCCTGATCCCCGGCATAATGGATGGACATGTACCGGGCGCCGCCCGCGGAGGTGTCATGTCCATTCCCGTTACTCGCCTCAACCACGCGGTCCTATTCGTCCGCGACCTCGACGTTTCCACGAAGTTCTACCGCGAGGCGTTCGGGTTCGAAGAGATCCAGCGCATCCCGGGGCAGATGGCGTTCATGCGGGCGAAGGGCTCGGCGAACCACCACGACCTCGGCCTCGCTGCGGTCGGGCCGAACGCTCCGCGGCCGCCGCGCGGCGCGACCGGGCTCTACCACCTCGCCTGGGAGGTGCCCGACATCACCGATCTCGCCGCCGCGCGCGATACGCTCGCGAACCTCGGTGCCCTCACGGGCCAGTCGGACCACGGCGCGACGAAGTCGCTCTACGGCGTCGACCCCGACGGCAACGAGTTCGAGGTGATGTGGATGGTCCCGCGCGAGGAGTGGGGCGAGTACGACCAGCAGGCCGTCGTCCAGCCCCTGCGCATGGAGCAGGAAGTAGCCCGCTGGTCGAAGTAGCGCGATCGTTCATGTCGCGAAACGTACTGGCTTACAGAGGACTATTGAGCCTGCCAGGCACCAGCGTTCCAATCCCAGGTGCCGTTGTCTGAACCCCAGAATTGGCCGTAGTTCCTATATTCATGGCCAATCCCACAGTTCCGGTAGGTACCACTGTACTCCCCGCTATAGCCGAGAACCTGATTGGATTGGACCGCGTCGCCCCAAGCATAAGCCACCCAAGGGTCGCCGTTGCAGGTGTCCATGCCTGAGACGTAAGTGTAGTGCTCCAAAATGGTTGTCGATGCTCGGTTCCACGCCTCAACGGATGCCACCAAGCTTGTATCCTCGAATCGCTGACAGACCGTCCCATTAAGAGTTACGGGACCACCATGTAGCGGGTAGTTAGAAGAGGACCAGGCGACAATCCCACGAGGTCCATCCTGCCCGGGAAGTCTGGACGATCGTCAGCGCAAAGCTCGTCGAAATGACAGCTATGAGAACGAGATTGACAACCCTTCGCCATGAATACGGTCGGCTAACGGCGGGAACATCGGTACGAGTCACCTTGCCGGGGCTCCCACGCTACAAGCACCGAACTCATCGAATCGGAGCGCTAGAAAGTCTTCTGCGGTTGCGGGCTGGATCGGCGAGTACCGGCGGGACTCAAGCTCGACGACCCGACCGTCGACCGTAGTTGCGGTGTGCACGTCGGCAAGGATTTGACCTGTTGTCGCGTCCCTCTCGATCTCTCCGTGCCAAGACGTGAGCCTCGGGTCTGGCACCCTCTTGTCTGGCCTCGTATAAACCTCGACCCCTGTCCCCGACGTGGTAGAAATGGAGTACCGGTCCGCCTCAAGCGTCTGCGGCGTCACAACCGGCAGGCCGGATCCGGCGGGTTTCCATGCGAAACGCTCGGTGCAGGGCATCTTCCCGGGGCCGCCGGCCCACCAGGTGACGATCTGCTCGCCGCTTGCATACTCCTGCTGCTGGTAGAGTTCGCCCGACGGTAGCCAGGTCCAGTTTCGAAACGCTACCACGTTCCCTGACTCGTCCAGTTGCGCCACCGTCTTCGTGCGGAGCTCGGGGAACTTCGCGTTGTCCGGCAGCGATGCGTTGCGATATTCGTAGTCGAGATGCTGGTCTTCGGTGAAGCTCACGTACTCCCCGGCATCGGGCAGGCTGGCCGGGCCACCGGGCGAGGCACTAGTCCACTTTGTCTGCCAAAGCGCGGCCCCGACAGCGATGACTGCGAGCAGCGCAAGCGCGGCCGTGGCGAATAACGGATGAGGGAAACTCTTTCGAATCATCCCGGCCTCCGTCTGATGCCGCACATTCTATATCGCGCCCGTACATTGTCAATCCTCCGCTAATTAGCAAACCTGGCCCAGGCTGCCTCGTGACCCGCGGAGGCTACGTGGCAAGTCAGATGAGCATTCGCCCGGGACTGGCGCGGCGGTCCTCATCGCGCGGCGTCCCAGGAGCGGATGGTGGTGAGTGACTCCGCGCCGCAGTCGTCCACAAATTCCAGGGGGACGACGTTTGGGAGTTCGCGCGGGTCCACGGTCGTGTCGAGGTCGATGCACCCGAGCAGGCGCATGTCCGCGTCCCAGACGGCGAGCGAGACGAAGTGGTCGTCCCCAGAGTCGCCGAGCATCGTCGTGTGCTCCGGGCCGATCTTGACGCGCTTCTCCGGGCGGTCGAGCCGCGCGGCGTAGACCGTGCGCGGGGTGTTGTTCCAGATGCCCGCGTCGCCACCCTGGCAAGCGGCGCGAAGGCGAGCGCCGCTGCCACCAGGGGCACACCCGCGATGAAGAACCGCGCGAACTCAGCGGAAAATGTCGAAGCAAGACTTACAACCGGATGCGCCTAGGGAGTGACCGTCGGGACGTCCTTGCGGAGCGCCTCCCACGAGTCGTGCTGCTCCTCGACCCAGGCATGGAACTCCTCGCTGGCGCCCAGCACAGTGTATGGGTGCCCGCGCCGCGCGGATTCGCGCAGGCCTTCGAGCGGAGGTGAGGTTCGGATTCCGGTAGAGAGATTTAAGGTGCGACCATCCGCGCCCACGGTCATGTAGATAGACATCGCGTGGGCGCCCATCTCCAGCCGACCCGGGAACCACAACCGCTTCCTTGGCTCGATCATCAGCATGGCTGTCACTGCCTCGTCGTTTCTCCGGGCGATCATCGCAACGCGAGGCGATCCTCCTTCGGTTAGGTGTTGGAACTCCGCCTCCACTGCTGCTTGGTTCGACAGGTTCGGCACTGTCTCGCTGTTTCGGTCGTAGACGGTGACTTCGGTGCCCGGTGCAACGCCGAACTCGGCGCAACGCGACCCCTGGCGCGTCACGAACTGGTCGCAGGGTCCCGTCTCGCTCGGCAGCGACGCGAGGTAGGTGTCGAAGTCGCCGTTCGTCTACGCGAAAATGACCTTCGCCGCTTCGGGTGCCGTGCGCTGCAGTTCGGCCAGCGCCTGGCCGGCATCACCCGCGGTCCCGGGTGCGTTCGGCGTGGGAGTGACCGCAATGCCCGGCGGCTGCGTCTCCGTCGCCGTGGCGGATGCCGGCGGCGTTGCCTGCGCGCCCGGCTGCTCGTCGTCGCAGGCGGCGGCTACGGCGGCGGCCGCCAGCAGTGCCGGCCCAAGCATGCCCAGCAAGATCCGACGCATGATCGTTTCGCTCCCGAGCAGCGTTTCTACTCCGATAACGTGGGGCGGCGGGCGATGGTTCCCTTCGCAGCACCGGCGAGCGGCCCGCGGGTGCCCGGGAGCGCTTCGCCGCCCCGTCCTATACTCCGCCTAAGGACTCGCCATGGAATTCGGACTGCTCTACGACTTTCGCAACCCGCCCGAGTGGCGCATCCCGCCCGCGGAGCTCTACGCCGAAACGCTCGACCACATCCAGGCCATGGAGGCGCTCGGCTTCCCCATCGCATGGGTGACCGAGCACCACTTCATCGAGGACGACTACCTGCCCTCGTGCCTGGCGATGGCGGCGGCGATCGCGGCCCGCACGCGGCGCATCGCCATCGGCACAGCGGTGCTCCTGCTCCCCCTGAACGACGCACTGCGCGTCGCCGAAGACGCCGCCGTGGTCGATGTGCTTTCGAACGGGCGGCTGCGGCTCGGGCTCGGCCTCGGGTACAAGCTCGAGGAGTTCGAGGCGTTCGGTGTCCCGCGCAAGGCGCGGCCCGGGCGCATGGAAGAGGGCGTCGAGGTCATCCGCGCCGCCTGGGCGGATGGTCCCGCCACGTTCGAAGGGCGGCACTACCGCTTCCGGGACATCGATGTGCGCCCGAAGCCGGTGCAGCGTCCCGGGCCGGAGATCTGGCTCGCAGGGCGCGCCGAGCCGGCCGTCCGCCGCGCGGCGCGCATCGGCGATGGGCTCATCGCCGTCGGGGGCCCCGAGCTGTACGGCATCTACCGCGACGCCCGCGCGGAATATGGGACGCAGGGCCCGGCGAACATCGCCACCTTCGCCTGGGCCTACCCGAGCGAGGACCCCGGCGCCGCCTGGGAAGAGGTCGGGCCGTTCGCGACCTACCGCGCCCGCAACTACGCCGAGTGGTACGGCGCCGCCGCCGACCTCCCCTCGGACCGCGCATGGATGGCCGGCGTCGAAAGTGGCCGCTCGCCCGGCGCGGCGGCTTCGCTCTTCAAGACGCCCGCCGACACCATCGCCGAGGTGCGCGCGATGGAGGCGCAGGGCGTGACGTCGCTGCTCTATTTCGCGACCTTCCCGGGCATGCGGCCCCACGCGACCATCCCCTTCTTCGAAACGCTCGCGAAGCACGTGATGCCCGCGTTCGCATGACCCGGGCGGCGGCCGAACCCTCATTTCGCGCGGGCATGCGCCGTGGCGCCCGCGACGCGGTGCCGCTGGGCGTCGCCGTCGGGCTGTTCGGCGTGTCGTTCGGGGTGCTCGCGCGCGGTGCTGGCTTCGGCTGGCTCGCGACGGTCCTCATGTCGCTCACGACGTTCTCCGGCGCCGCGCAGTTCGCCTCGGTGTCCATTCTTCAAAACGGCGGCGGGCCGGCCTCGGCGGTGGTGGCGGCGGCGCTCCTCAGCGCGCGCTTCGTGCCCATCGGGCTATCCGTCGCGCCCGCGCTCGGTGGGAGGCGGGTGCTTCGGCTGGCGAAGTCACAGCTCATCATCGATGAGTCGTGGGCCGTCTCCGGCCGCGGCGACGGCACCTTCGATGGCGCCGCGCTCGTGGGCGCCGGCCTGCTGCTGTACGCCACCTGGCAGGCCGGGACGATCGTTGGCGTGGCCGGCGGCGACCTCCTCGGCGACCCGGAATCGCTGGGCCTCGATGCCGCCTTCCCGGCACTGTTCCTCGCCCTGCTCGCGCCGCAGCTCCGCCGGGGCCAGATGTTCACCGCCGCGCTCGCGGGCGCCGCGATCGCGCTGGTGCTCGTGCCGTTCGTGCGGCCGGGGCTGCCGGTCGTGGCCGCGAGTGTGGCCTGCCTCGTGGGGTGGCGGCGGCGATGAGCGACACCTGGATCGTCGTGGTGTTCGTGGGCATCGCGACCGCCGCGTGCAAGGCGAGCGGCCCGGTGGCCATCGGCGGGCGGCAGCTCCCGCCGCGGCTGCTCGGGCTCGTTGCGGCGCTTGCCCCGGCGCTGCTCGCGGCGCTCGTCGCCACGCAGACCTTCGCCACCGGCCGCGACCTGGTCCTCGACGAGCGGGCGCTCGGCCTCGCGGCAGCGGCGGTCGCGATCCTGCTCCGCGCGCCGGTGCTGGTGGTCATCGTGCTCGCGGCCGCGGTCACGGCCCTCGCGCGGCTGTAGGCGGGCGTCTATCGCGCGTTCGTTCGACGGCCCCTGGGCGAAGCTGGTAGGCTCGGCGATGGCCCGGCGTGCCGGCCGGTCCGTCACTCTCACCCTCGGATGGAAAGACGATGGACTTCGAACAGATTCTCTTCGAGAAGCGCGGCCGGGTTGGCCTGATTACCCTCAACCGGCCCGATAAGCTCAACGCCTGGACGCCCCAGATGATGGCCGAAATGCGCCGGGCGATGGACGACTGCGTCGCCGACCGCGGCGTCTCGGCGATCGTCGTGACCGGGGCCGGGCGGGCGTTCTGCGCCGGCGCGGATATCGGCGCGGTGTTCAAGGCGAACGCCGATGCCCAGGATGCGGGCAAGGAACCCGAGCGCGCGCCGCAGGAAGCGACCGACTGGGTGACCTACATCCAGAACCTGCCGAAGCCGACCATCGCCGCGGTGAACGGCACCGCGGTTGGCATCGGCGTCACGCAGGTGCTGCCGTTCGACATCCGCATCGCCAGCAAGGACGCGAAGTTCGGCATGTTCTTCGTGCGCATGGGCCTGGTGCCCGAGCTCGCGAGCTCGGCCCTGCTGCCCCAGATGGTCGGCTCGGCGCGGGCGCTCGAATGGTGCATGACGGGCCGCCTCATCCCCGCCGACGAAGCGCGCGAAAGCGGCCTCATCAGCGAGGTCACGGAGCCGGGCGCCGTCGTGGACCGCGCCCTCGAACTGGGCGAACAGCTCGCCGGCAACTCTGCGCTCTCCATGACGCTCATCCGCAAGCTCCTGCGCGAACAGGCCAGCGAGCGTGACGTGCGCAAGGTCCAGCGCGCCGAAGGCGAAGCGCTCGCCCAGGCGTACGCCTCCTGGGAGCACCGCGAAGCCATCGCCGCCTTCATGGAGAAGCGCCCTGCCGACTTCACGAAGCAGGAACCCACGCTGGCGAAGTGAGGCAAGGGGCCGCCTCCGCCCACCGCCACCCTTCCTTTTATTCATAGGGAACGAAGAGGCCGGGCTCCCCAAGGAGCCCGGCCGCGGTTCATCCCCCGCGGCGGTCACACCACCGCGCGATCCGCCGGCACCTTCACCCCGCACCCGGCC